>DASQMQ010000502.1:0-2120 GCA_035645455.1 Pseudonocardia sp. | reverse complement strand
ACGTCTACCCCGCGGGGGCGTCGCTGTACTTCACGGTGGTCGCGGCGGCCGCGGCCGACCCGGTCGCCCAGTGGGCCGCGGCCAAGCGGGCGGCGTCCGCGGCGATCGTCGACGGCGGGGGCACGATCAGCCACCACCACGGGGTCGGGGTCGACCACCGGCCGTGGCTGGAGGCCGAGATCGGACCGCTGGGGGTGGGCGTGCTGCGCGCGGTGAAGGACCGCCTCGACCCGGTGGGTGTGCTCAACCCGGGGGTGCTGGTGCCGTGATGGCGGGCAGACCGTTCACCGCGGTGGTGAACCCGACCGCCGGGCGGGGCGCCGGGGCGCAGGTCGCCCGGCAGCTCGCGGCCGCGCTGCCCGCCGGGTTGATCGAGGTCGAACACAGTCGCGACCACGCGCACGCCCGGGAGCTGGCCCGCCGGGCGTGCGCCCGGGAGCGCACCGTGCTCGCCGTCGGGGGCGACGGCCTGGCCGGGTGCGTGGCCGGGGCCGTGGTCAGGGCCGGCGGGGTGCTCGGGATCGTCCCGGCCGGGCGCGGCAACGACTTCGCCCGCCAGCTCGGCCTGCCCACCGACCCGGCCGCGGCGGCGCGGGTCGCGCTGGCCGGGCGGACCCGCGCGGTCGACGTCCTCGACTGCGCCGGGCACGTGGTGCTCGGCAGCGTCTACGCCGGGGTCGACTCCGCCGCCAACGCCATCGTCAACGCCCGCCCGCGGGTGCCCGCACCGCTGGTCTACCAGTACGGCGCCGTGCGCGCGCTGCTCACCTTCCGGCCCGTGGGGTTCCGGCTCAGCGTCGACGGGGTGCAGTGGGCCGCGCGCGGCTACTCGGTGGTGATCGCCAACTCCGGCTTCTACGGCGCCGGCATGCACATCGTGCCGACGGCCGAGGTCGACGACGGCCGGCTGGACGTGCTGGTCATCGGCAGCTCGACCGGTCGCGTCCCGTCCCGCTGGCGGCTCGTCGCGGCGATGCGCGAGGTCTACACGGGCACGCACCTGCGGCGACCGGAGGTCGAGGTGCGCCGCGGCGAGGTCGTCGAGCTGGCCATGGACCGCGCGGTGCCCGTCTACGCCGACGGCGAGCCGTTCGTCGAGGCGCCGCTGCGGGTGTCGGTGCGGGCGGCCGCGCTGCGGGTGCTGGTCTGAATCGGGCTCGGGGCACCTCGCGGGTCAGATCCGGCGACGGATACCGTCCAGGATCGCCGGCGTCCGGTCGGGTGGCTCCAACCGGCTGACCAGCCGGTCCATCACCTTCGTGTAGTGGTCGGTGTCGGCCGGCTTGTCCAGGTAGAGGGCGCTGGTCAACTGCTCCAGGTACACGATGTCGGGCAGGTCGTGCTGGGCGAACCGGAGGATGGTGAACGAGCCACCGGTCGTGGCGTGGCCGCCGCGGCTGAGCGGGACGACCTGCAGCGACACGTTGGGCAGCTCGACGACCTCCAGCAGCCGGGTCAGCTGGGCGCGCAGCACCTCGGGGTCGTCGCCGACCGACCGGCGCAGCGCGGACTCGTCGATCACCGCCCAGAGCCTCGGCGGGCAGGACCCGGTGAGCACGCGCTGGCGGCACATCCGCAGCTCGACCCGGCGCTCGATCCGCTCCCAGCGGGTGTGGGTGAGCCGGGTGACCGCGCGGGCGTACTCGGTGGTCTGCAGCAGCCCGGGGACGAACTGCAGGTCGAAGCTGCGGATCAACGACGCGGCCTGCTCCAGCCCGAGGTAGGTCTCGTACCAGCTGGGCAGCAGGTCGGTGTAGCAGTGCCACCAGCCGGGCTCGTTGGCCCGGTGGGCCAGGCCGAGCAGCTCCTCGCGGACGTCCGGGTCGGTCACCCCGTAGAGGGTCAGCAGGTCGCCCACGTCCCGGCTCTTGAAGCCGACCCGGCCCAGCTCGATCCGACTGATCTTGGCTACCGACCCGCGGATGGCGTCGCCCGCGGTCTCCCGGTCGATCCCGGCCTGCTCGCGCAGCCGGCGCAGGGTGGCGCCGAGGCCGATGCGCAGTACAGTCGGCCCGCCCGCCGGACCCTCCGCTGCGCCCCACGGGCGCACCGGGGAGCGCGCGGGCTCCCTCGCCAGGTCCATGGAGCCGTTCCCCTCGTCGGTACCGCACGACCCGTGC
>DASQMQ010000501.1:0-4919 GCA_035645455.1 Pseudonocardia sp. | reverse complement strand
CGATCCCGACGTCGACCGCGTCCATGGCGTCCGCGGTCTCCAGGCCCGCGCCCTGACCGGCCACGGTCAGCCGGCCGGACCGGTCCGGGTCGACCGGCAGTTCCTCGGGCTGCTCGCGGGCCAGCCGCTGCTCGAACGTGTCGCCGTCGTGCATGCCCTGCCCGGTCACCCCGTCCTCGTCCAGGACGTAGGGCCGGTCGGGGGGCACGTAGCCGGCGTCCAGCGGGTCGCCACCGGACGGCCCGACCAGCTGCTGGTCGTTCTCCAACTGCACGGATGCGCCGAGGTCGGGGGCCTCGGGCTGCTCCTCGTAGTCGCGCTGCGCCATCGACGCCAACACCTCCTGTGCGCCGGTGCGGGTGCTCCGGCGATCCCCGGCTGCATACCCCGGCCGCCCGCCGGTGACACCCGGGCGACCCGGGGCGATGGACCGGACGGCGCGATGTGGTGTGATCCGGTCGACGCCTCGAGGAGGGTCGATGACCCAGCGACCAGTGACCGCCGCCCGCCGCCCGCGGGACTCGGCCGCGACGAAGCGCGACCTGCTGGCCGCGGCGCGGGAGCTGTTCGCCGAGGCCGGCTACGACGCGACCACGGTCCGCGCGGTCGCCGACCGGGCCGGGGTGAACCAGGCGCTGCTGTTCCGCTACTTCGGCAACAAGCGCGGGCTGTTCACCGAGGCCGTGCAGGGCGAGGTGCTGGACCTGCTGGCCGGCCCCCCCGAGGACCTGCTCGAGCGCAGCCTGGCCGCGATGCTGTCCAGCGCACCGGCGCACGGCACCACCACGCTGCTCGCGGTGCTGCGCGCGGCCACCAGCGAGCAGGTCGGCGCGGAGATCCGCGAGCAGCTCGGCGCCGCCTACAGCACGACGTTCGCCGCCCGGTGCGGCACCGACGACCCGCACGACGCCGCGGTCCGCGGCGAGCTGCTGCTGGCCTGGCTGCTGGGGATCGCGCTGACCCGCTCGGTGCTGCACGACGGCCCCCTGCACGACGCCGACGCCGTCCGCGACCACGTGCTGCGGTCCGCGCGCACCCTGCTCGGCACCTGAGCGCGGCCAGCAGCACGATCACGTCGTCGTCCGGGCGCGGACCAGCAGCCCGCGCAGGAACGCGGCCTGCCCGACGTGCTGCAGGTCGTCGGAGACCACGCTGACCAGCCGGACGGCCAGGGTGACCGGCGGGTCCCAGTTCTCGTCGACGACCCGGTCCAGGTCGGCCGCGTCGACCGTGGTGAGGTACCGCAGGGTCTGCTCGGTGACCGCGTCGAGGTAGCCGGCCAGCAGCTCGCCCGGCGCCCGGACGGCGGCGACCTCGGCGGGGCTGTGCCGGTAGCCGGTCGCGGACACCTCGAACGGCAGCCCGAACCGGTCGGCCCAACCGTCCGCGGTCCAGGCCTGCTCGCGGCCGGCGACCCCGGCCACGTGGTCGTCCTGGACCCGGGTCAGGTGCCAGACCAGCCAGGCGACCGAGTTCGCCCGGTCGTCGAGGCGGTGCGCGAGCTCGTCGCCGGTCAGCCCGTCCAGGGCGGCGTGCACCTCCTCGCGGATCCGGGTGAAGGCGTCGGCGAGCACGTCATGCGGCTCCATGCGAGGTCCCTCCGGTGGGGGTGGTCGGCTGCGGTACCGATCAGCCCCGCCGATCATTCCGGCCGCGGTCCCACCTCCGCGCGGTGGGGCAGCGCGGTCATCGCCCCGGGCCGGCCCACGGTCAGCGCGGCCACCCGGACCGCCCAGCGGGCCGCGTCGGCCACGTCGGCACCGCCCACGACCGCGTCGACCAGGGCGGCGACGAAGCTGTCCCCGGCGGCGGTGGCGTCCACCGGGTCGGCCGGCGCGGCCGGCACGACGACCACGCGGTGCGGCTCGACGACCACCGCGCCGTCCGCACCGCAGGTCACCACGGTCGTCGCGGCGGGGCGCACGGCGCGGGCCTGGTCGACCACGGCCTCGACGCCGTCCGGCTCGGGCGCCCCGGCCAGCGCGGCCAGCTCGCCGCGGTTGGGCACCAGCAGGTCGGCGCGGGCGAGCACGGCCGGCGGCAGCGGCCGGGCCGGCGCCGGGTTGACCACGAACAGCCCGGTGGTCAGCTCCGCCGCGGCGACCAGGGCGGCGTCCGGGACCTCGCACTGGGTGACGACCGCGGCTGCCGCGCCGACGACCCCTCCGGCCGACCGCACCCGGGCGCCGTCGACGGTCCCGTTGGCCCCGGCGGCGACCACGATGGTGCTCTCCGCGCCGTGCACCAGGACGACCGCGAGCCCGGTGGGCGCACCGACCGTCGCCACGTGGGTGACGTCGACCCCCTCGCCGGCCAGCGTCGACCGCAGCAGCGCGCCCTCCGGGTCGTCGCCGACCGCCCCGACCATCGCCGTCGACCGCCCCAGCCGGGCCAGCCCGACGGCCTGGTTCGCCCCCTTGCCCCCGGGCCCGCGGACGACCTCCCCGGTGGCCGCCACCGTCTGCCCGGCCACCGGCAGCGCCCCCACCGGCACCGCCAGGTCCGCGTTCAAGCTCCCGACCACGACCACCCCGTCGCCCACCCCCGCAGTATCGACCGGGATCACCACGGGCGGAACGGACAGGGCCGACCGGGTGCAACGTCGGGGCAACCCTGCCGGTGCCGCCGCCGGCGGTGTTTCCTGCGGGCGGAGCGCCACCGGACGGCGGTGGCCACGCGACGACGCGGGGAGCCGAGCATGACCCAGACCCTCGAACCGCAAGCGTCCACCCCGGCGGGCCGGCGGGTCGACGCCTGGCTCGCCGACTTCGAGGCCGCACTCGCCGCCCGGGACGTCGAGCGGGCGGCCGGGATGTTCGCCACCACCTGCTTCTGGCGCGACCTGGTCGCCTTCACCTGGAACCTGAAGACCGTCGAGGGCCGCGACGGCATCACCGACCTGCTCACAGCCACGCTGGACACCACCGACCCGAGCGGCTTGCGCACCACCGAGGAGCCGACCGAGGCCGACGGTGTCACCGAGGCCTGGATCGAGTTCGAGACCGCCGTCGGGCGGGGCCGCGGGCACCTGCGCCTCACCGGGGAGGGCGCCTGGACCCTGCTCACCACGCTGCACGAGCTCAAGGGCCACGAGGAGCCGCAGGGCAGCGAGCGGCCCAAGGGCGTGCAGCACGGCGCGACCAGGGACCGGGTGACCTGGCAGGAGGCCCGGGAAGCCGAGCTGACCGAGATGGGGAGGACCCGCCAGCCCTACGTCGTCGTGGTCGGCGGCGGGCAGGGCGGCATCGCGCTGGGCGCCCGGCTGCGCCAGCTCGGCGTGCCGCACGTCGTCATCGACCGGCACGCCCGCCCCGGCGACCAGTGGCGCAGCCGGTACAAGTCGCTGTGCCTGCACGACCCGGTCTGGTACGACCACCTGCCCTACCTGCCGTTCCCGCCGAACTGGCCGGTGTTCGCGCCGAAGGACAAGATCGGCGACTGGCTGGAGATGTACACCCGGGTGATGGAGATCAACTACTGGTCCGCCACCACCTGCCGGTCGGCTTCGTACGACGAGGCCGCCGAGGAGTGGACCGTCGTCGTCGATCGGGACGGCGAGGAGATCACCCTGAAGCCGAGGCAGCTGGTGCTGGCCACCGGCATGTCCGGCAAGCCGAACGTGCCCGTGCTGCCCGGGCAGGACCGGTTCCGCGGCGACCAGCACCACAGCTCCCAGCACCCCGGCCCGGACGCCTACCGGGGCCGCAAGGCCGTGGTCGTCGGCTCGAACAACTCCGCGTTCGACATCTGCGGAGCGCTCTGGGAGGCCGGCGCCGAGTCGGTGACCATGGTCCAGCGCAGCTCCACCCACATCGTCCGGTCCGACACCCTGATGGACATCGGGCTGGGCGACCTGTACTCCGAGCGGGCGGTGGCCGCCGGGATGACCACGCAGAAGGCGGACATGACCTTCGCCTCGCTGCCCTACCGGATCATGCACGAGTTCCAGATCCCGGCCTACCAGGCGATGAAGGAGCGCGACCAGGACTTCTACGACCGGCTGGAGCGGGCCGGGTTCCGGCTGGACTGGGGCGACGACGGCTCCGGGCTGTTCATGAAGTACCTGCGCCGCGGCTCGGGCTACTACATCGACGTCGGCGCCGCCGACCTGGTCGCCGACGGCGAGGTGAAGCTGGCCCACGGCCAGGTCGTCGAGCTGACCGAGGACTCGGTGATGCTCGACGACGGCACCGAGCTGCCCGCCGACCTGGTCGTCTACGCCACCGGCTACGGCTCGATGAACGGCTGGGCCGCCGACCTGATCGGCCAGCGGGTCGCCGACAAGGTCGGCAAGGTCTGGGGGCTGGGCTCGGACACCACCAAGGACCCGGGCCCGTGGGAGGGCGAGCAGCGCAACATGTGGAAGCCCACCCAGCAGGAGGGGCTGTGGTTCCACGGCGGCAACCTGCACCAGTCCCGGCACTACTCGCTCTACCTGGCCCTGCAGCTCAAGGCCCGCCAGGAGGGCCTGCCGACCCCGGTCTACGGCCTCCAGGAGGTCCACCACCTGTCCTGACACCGCGTCGAGCACGAGGTCGTCGTGATCGAGCCACCCGGTCGATCACGACGACCCGGTGTGCCCGACAGTCAGGTCAGGCGGGCGGTGACCAGGCGGTGCACCAGCTCGGCCATCGCACCGCCGGGGACCTGCCCGCGCAGCTCGCGGTCCGCCTCGGCCACCTCGGCCTCCACCGCCTCCCGGGGCAGGACCCCGGCGAACTCCGCGACCAGGCGGTCCACGACCGCGGTCAGCTCGGGTTCGAGCCCTCGGGCGGGGGCGGTCATCGCTCTCCTCTCGTCGGCGGGCAGGGGCGCCCGCGGGGACCGCGCCACCACCACGGCGGCGCGCTCGGTACACCGGAACCCCGAACGGCCCGGAGATCATCCGCGCGGCGCCGCCGGCCGCTTCGCGGGCGGCT
>DASQMQ010000500.1:0-2869 GCA_035645455.1 Pseudonocardia sp. | reverse complement strand
CCCCCGGGGCACCCGGCCAGCCGGGCGCCCCCGGCGCCGACTCCGGGTCGGGCAGTGGTGGTGGCAGTGGTGGTGGCACCGGTGCCGGCGGCGTGGCGGGCAGCGGCAGCGGGGACACCAGGTCCGGGACGGCCCGCGGCGCGCTGCGGGTCTACAACAACAGCACCATCACCGGGCTGGCCTCCTCCGCCGCCGACGACTTCCGCAACGCCGGCTGGCAGGTCGACGAGGTCTCCAACTACCCGTTCGGGATCATCTCCAGCAGCACCGTCTACTACCGCCCCGGCACGCCCGAGAAGGCCACCGCCGACGACCTGGGCGCCCAGTTCGGGCTGCGGGTGCACGAGCGCTTCCCCGGCCTGGAGGGCGCCTCCCCCGGCGTCATCGTCATCGTCACCAACGACTACCAGGGCCTCTGACCGCCCTCCCGGCGCGCCGCTGACCGGGGGCGATCAGGCGAGGCGGCGGTCGGCGTAGGCCTGCAGCTCGGCCAGCTGGACGGGGTCGAGGGAGGCGGGGACGGCCGCGCGGGCGGCGGCGATGTGCGCCCCGGTCACCTCGGTGGCGTCCAGCGACTCGCGCATCGCGGTCAGCGCGGCCTCGCGCAGCACCGCGGCGCAGTCGGCGGCCGAGTAGCCGTCCAGCTCGGCGCCCAGCGCGTCCAGGTCGACGTCGTCGGCCAGCGGGGTGTTGCGGCCGGCGGCGCGCAGGATGTCGGCGCGGGCACCGGCGTCCGGCGGCGGCACGTAGACCAGCCGCTCCAGCCGACCGGGCCGCAGCAGCGCCGGGTCGATCAGCTCGGGCCGGTTGGTCGCCCCGACCACGATCACGTCGCGCAGCGGTTCGGCCCCGTCCAGCTCGGTGAGCAGCGCCGCGACCACCCGGTCGGCCACCCCCGAGTCCGACGACTGCCCGCGCCGCGGGGCCAGCGCGTCCACCTCGTCGAGGAACACCAGGGCCGGGGCGGCGTCGGCGGCCTTGCGGAACAGCTCGCGGACCGCCCGCTCGGACTCCCCGACGTACTTGTCCAGCAGCTCGGCGCCCTTCACCGCCAGCACGTTGAGCTGCCCGGTGCCGGCCAGCGCGCGCAGCAGGAACGTCTTGCCGCAGCCGGGCGGGCCGTAGACCAGCACGCCGCGCGGGGCGGCCACGCCGAGCCGGGCGAACGAGTCCGGGTACTGCAGCGGCCACAGCACGGCCTCGGCGAGCGCCTGCTTGACCTCGGCCATGTCGCCGACCTGGTCCAGGGTGATGCCCCCGGTCTGCAGGGTGTCCGACGACGACATCGACAGCGGGCGCACCGAGCCCACCGCGTCCAGCAGGTCCTGCTGGGTGATGGCCGGGTCGGCGTCGCCGCTGTGCCGCAGCGCCGCGCACACCGCGGCCTCCCGGCGCACCGCGGTCAGGTCGGCGACCACGAAGCCGGGCGCCCGCTCGGCCACCGCCTTGACGTCGACGTCGTCGGCCAGCGGCACCGTGGACAGCAGCCGGCGCAGCAGCGCGGTGCGGGTGCGCAGGTCCGGCAGGGCCAGCCCCACCTCGCGGTCGACCAGGTCGGGGGCGCGCAGCCGGGGGTCCACCGACTCCGGGGCCGACGTCGTGGCCAGCAACACCAGCTCCGGCGTCGCGACCGCGGTGCGCAGCACGTCCAGCACCATGGTGGCCAGCGGCGGCGGGCTCTCGGCCGGCAGCAGCGCGTCGACGTCGGTGACGACCAGCACCGTCCGGCCGCCGGACCGGGCCGTCTCGACGACGTCGCGGACCCGCTGCACCGCCGCCCCGGCCTCCATGGCGGCCACCCCGGGCGCCTCCAGCTCGACGCACCGGGCGCCCACCGCCGCGGCGACGCTGCGGGCCAGGGTCAGCTTGCCGACCCCCTCGGGCCCGACGACCAGCACCCCGAGCCGGGCCGAACCACCCAGGCTGGCCAGCAGCTCCGGGCGGTCCAGGCTCAGCTCCAGCCACTCGACGAGCCGGCCGGCGACCTCGGTGTTGCCGACCAGGTCCGCCACCGGGACGGCGGCCTCGACCGGCGCGGAGCCGGCCGGTCCGGCGGCGGCCGCACCGGCCGGCTCCGCGCGCGGGGTGGTGACGGTTCCGGGCCCGCCGCCGCCGGGGCCGAAGCCGGACGGCGCCGCCGCCGGGCTCGTGACGGGCTCACCGGTGACCGCACCGCCCTGCCACCCGACGACGGTGCTCGGGTAGACCGCCACCGCCCCGCCCGGCTCGACCGTCGACACGGTGAGCAGCTCGCTGGTCCAGCCGCTGCCCAGCGCGCCGGCCACCCCGCGCCGGGCGGCCACCGCGTCCAGGCCGGGGGCCGGCTCGATGTCCTGGGGCAGCAGCGACACCGCGTCCCCGCCCGTGACGACCTTGCCGATCAGCGCGTTGCGCACGGTCTCCGGCGGCAGCGACGCCCTGGCCAGCCGCGACCCGGTCAACAGGATCCGCCGGGCCGGCTCCACCCTGGCCGGGGCCAGCACCACCGGGGTGCCGTCGGTGAGCCCGGCGTTGGACAGCGTGACGTCGTCCAGGGTGGCCTGCCCGGGCGGCCCGTCGGCCGGTGCGACCAGCGCGGTGGTGACCCGCGCCCCGGTCAGCGTGACCGCGTGCCAGGACCGCAGCCCCAGCGCGTCGATGACCTCGGGGTGCAGCCGGACGACCCCGCGGCGGGCGTCGGCGGCGGAAGCGCCGAGCCGGGCGACGAGGGTGATCGAGGGAGCCGTCGGGGAAGCCACGCCGCGCACGCTATCCGCCCGCCGCCGCGCGCATCCCCACCCGTCCGGATGCCTGCCGAGCCAGCCGGCTGCGTCCCGCGCCCGGAAGGGGACTTCCCGGCATCCGGGGGGCGGGAGCCGGGTCGGGTGTG
>DASQMQ010000499.1:0-5530 GCA_035645455.1 Pseudonocardia sp. | reverse complement strand
CAGCTCGGCCGGGCCCGGCTGGGGCACCGCGTCCGGTGCCCCCTCGCGCAGCAGCGAGACGGCCTGTCGCAGCTCGGAGAGCCCGCCCCGGGCGGTGTCCTCGATCTCGCGCAGCGCCTCGGCCGCGCGCTGTGGGTCCGGGTGCAGGACCCGCCGGGCGCCGGCGGCCTGCACGGCGATCACCGCGATCCCGTGCGCGGCGACGTCGTGCAGTTCCCGGGCCGTCCGGCTGCGCTCCGCGCTGACCGCCAGCCGGGTCCGCTCCTCGCGCTCGCGCTCCAGCTCGCGGGTCCGCTCCTGCAGTTGCGCCGCCCGGTCCCGAGCTGCCCGCGTGCGGTCGCCGAGCGCGACCAGGCCGATCACGGTCCATCCCGGATGGCGGCGGAACCGGCCGTCCAGTACCCGGATGCCTTGCACGCCGCCACGCTATCGAGCACCGCGACGGCGTCCTCATCCTGTTCGGCTGCCGTGCACTCCGCCGGGGTGCGCACGGCACCCGCGGGGGTCAGGCCCCCGGGCGCTGCACCCGGAAGATGTGCGCGACGTGGTTCCAGGGCTCCAGCCGGACGAAGTTGAACTGCCCCCAGGTGTAGTCCTCGCCGGTGACCTCGTCGTGCACGGCGAGGTGGTCGGCCCAGTCGGCGCCGAGCGCGGGCATGTTCAGCGCGGTGGTGCCCTGCTGGGCGTGGTGCGAGTCCAGGGTGCACACCACCAGGACCGTGTCGCCGGACAGCGGGTCGGTCCGGGAGTAGGCGATGATCTGGTCGTTGTCCACGTGGTGGAACTGGATGTGGCGCAACTGCTGCAGGGACGGGTGCGCACGGCGGATCTCGTTGAGCCGGGTGATGTAGGGCTCCAGCGAGTCGCCGCGGGCCGCGGCGGCCTCGAAGTCGCGCGGGCGCAGCTCGTACTTCTCGGAGTTCAGGTACTCCTCCGAGCCCGCCCGCACGGCCTCGCCCTCGTAGAGCTCGAAGCCGGAGTAGACCCCCCAGGTCGGCGCCATCGTCGCGGCCAGGGTGGCCCGGATGGCGAACATGCCGCGCCCGCCGTGCTGCAGCGACTCGTGGAGGATGTCCGGGGTGTTGACGAACAGGTTGGGCCGGGCCTCGTCGGCGCGCTCGGCGTGCATGAGCGCGAACTCGGTCAGCTCCTCCTTCGTCGTCCGCCAGGTGAAGTAGGAGTAGGACTGGGTGAAGCCCAGCCGGGCCAGCCCGAACAGCCGGGCCGGGCGGGTGAACGCCTCGGCCAGGAACAGCACGTCCGGGTAGCGGGCCTTGACCTGCCAGATCAGCCAGTGCCAGAAGTTCGGTGGCTTGGTGTGCGGGTTGTCCACCCGGAAGATCCGCACGCCGTGCTCGACCCAGTGCAGCACCACCCGCAGCGACTCGGCGTAGATGCCGGCCGGGTCGTTGTCGAAGTTGACCGGGTAGATGTCCTGGTACTTCTTCGGCGGGTTCTCCGCGTAGGCGATCGTCCCGTCGGGGCGGACGGTGAACCACTCCGGGTGCTCGGCCACCCACGGGTGGTCCGGCGCGCACTGCAGGGCGAAGTCCAGGGCGATCTCCATGCCCAGGTCGCGGGCGCGGTCGACGAACGCGTCGAAGTCCTCCAGGGTGCCCAGCTCGGGGTCGATGGCGTCGTGCCCGCCGTCGGCCGAGCCGATCGCCCACGGCGAGCCGACGTCGCCCGGCCCGGCGTTCACCGAGTTGTTGCGGCCCTTGCGGTGCATCGTGCCGACCGGGTGGATCGGCGGCAGGTAGACCACGTCGAAGCCCATCGCGGCGACCCGGTCGAGCTGCTTGCCGGCGGTGACGAAGCTGCCGTGGACCGGCCGGCCGGTCTCGTCGCGGCCGCCGGTGGAGCGCGGGAAGAACTCGTACCAGGAGCCGAACAGCGCGCGCTCGCGGTCGACGTAGACCTGCTGCGGGCGGCCGCGGGTGATCAGCTCCCGGACCGGGCGCTGGGTCATGATCGTCTGGACGGCCGGGAACAGCGCCGGCGCCACCCGCGCGTGCAGCGGCAGGGCGGTGTCGCGCAGCGCGTTGGCCGCGCCGAACAGCAGGTCGCGGTGCGGGCGCTCGCCGGGGCGGCGGCCCACCCGCTGCAGCAGCCGGGCCCCGATCTCCAGGTCGTTGGCCAGCTCGGCGGCCGACTGCCCGGCCTTCACCTTCACGGTGACCGCGTGCCGCCAGGTGGACCAGGGGTCGCTCCAGGCGTCCACCCGGAAGGTCCACAGGCCCGGCTCGTCGGCCACCACGATCGCCTCGAACCGGTCGGTGCCCTCCCCGACCGGGTCCATCCGCACGTGCTGGGCGGGGCTGCGGCTGCCGACCCGCTTCCACACCACGTTGGCCGCGACGGCGTCGTGGCCCTCCCGCCAGACCGTCGCGCCGATCGGCAGCACCTCGCCGACGACCGCCTTGCTGGGATGCCGTCCACCACCCGCCGTCGGCGTGACGTCGTCGATACCCAGCCGGCCTGTCATCGGCCCACCCCCACACCCCGCACGCCCGTCACCGAAGTCCCAACCTACCTACCCGATTCCGCCCCGGTAGGAACGGGTCGCCGCAGTTCACCCGATGGTCACCCGGCCGCCCGCGGCGTCACCGGGACGGTGTCGAGCAGGCGGGTGAGGATCGGGTCCGCGGTGGCGGACGAGGTCCGGGCGCCGGGCGAGGAGTGCCCGATCGGGTCGGTGCGTCGCGACGGGTGCGTGCCGGGTGCGGTGGTCCTCGCGCACCGGCGCGGTCCGTGCGGAGCGCGCCGCCGAGCCGGCGTTCCCCCGACGCCGGCTGCCGATCCCGGACCCACGGCCCGCGCGCCCGATCCGTCCGGGGCCGGTCTGGACCGATCCCGCCGCGGGTTCCGTATGGTCTGCCGCGTGAGAGCGCTTCGCCGGTTCACCGTCCGAGCCCAGCTGCCCGCGCCGCTGGCGCCGCTGCAGACACTGGCGACCAACCTGCGGTGGAGCTGGCATCCACCGACCCAGGACCTGTTCGCCGGGTTGGACCACGACGCCTGGGAGCGGGCCGGGCACGACCCGGTCCGGCTGCTGGGCGAGATCTCCACCGCCCGGCTGGCCGAGCTGGCCAAGGACGCCGACGCGGTGGTCACGGTCCGGGAGCTGGCCGACGACCTGGAGTCCTACCTCAGCGAGCCGCGCTGGTACCAGATCCAGCGCGAGGACGACCCGACGCTGCCCGCCGCCGTCGGCTACTTCTCGATGGAGTTCGGGGTCAGCGAGGTGCTGCCCAACTACTCCGGCGGCCTCGGCGTGCTGGCCGGGGACCACCTCAAGGCCGCGTCCGACCTGGGCGTGCCGCTGATCGGGGTCGGGCTGCTCTACCGGTCGGGCTACTTCCGCCAGTCGCTGTCGCTGGACGGCTGGCAGCTGGAGCACTACCCGGTGCTGGACCCGCAGGGCCTGCCGCTGCAGCTGATCACCGACGCGGCCGGCGAGGCGGTGCTGGTCGAGGTGGCGATGCCCGGCGCGCGCAGCCTGCGCGCCCGGATCTGGCAGGCCACCGTCGGGCGGGTGCCGCTGCTGCTGCTCGACTCCGACATCGAGGAGAACGAGCCCGACCTGCGCGGGGTCACCGACCGGCTCTACGGCGGCGACCAGGACCAGCGCATCCGCCAGGAGATCCTGGTCGGGATCGGCGGCGTCCGGGCGGTGCGGGCGTTCTGCGCGACCACCGGGCACCCGACCCCGGAGGTCTTCCACACCAACGAGGGCCACGCCGGCTACCTCGGGCTGGAGCGGATCCGCGAGCTGCAGGCCGACGACGGCCTGTCGTTCGACGAGGCCGTCGCCGCCGTCCGGGCCGGCACCGTGTTCACCACGCACACCCCGGTCCCGGCCGGCATCGACCGGTTCCCGGTCGAGATGGTCCGGCACTACTTCTCCGCCGGCAGCGGGGACGGCGCCGACCCCACCGCCGTCGAGCGGTCGGACTCGGCGCTGCTGCCCGGCGTCCCGCTGGACCGGATCATCATGCTCGGCGCCGAGGAGAGCCCGGGCATGTTCAACATGGCCCACATGGGCCTGCGGCTGGCCCAGCGGGCCAACGGGGTGTCCCGGCTGCACGGCGCGGTCTCGCGGGAGATGTTCGGCCGGCTGTGGTCGGGCTTCGACGCCGACGAGGTGCCGATCGGCTCGGTCACCAACGGCGTGCACGGGCACACCTGGGAGGCCCGCGAGGTCACCGCGCTGATCGGCGCCCCGGACGACGACGCCGCGGCCGCGGTGCCCGACGAGTCGCTGTGGGTGCTGCGCACCGCGCTGCGCTCGCGGCTGGTCGGCGAGGTGCGCCGGCGGGTCCGCGAGGCCTGGCTGCAGCGCGGTGCGTCCACCCCCGAGCTGAGCTGGACCGACCACGTCTTCGACCCGGACGTGCTCACCGTCGGGTTCGCCCGCCGCGTCCCCACCTACAAGCGGCTCACCCTGATGCTGCGCGACAAGGAGCGGCTGCGCGACCTGCTGCTCGACCCGCACCGGCCGGTGCAGCTGGTCGTGGCGGGCAAGAGCCACCCGGCCGACGACGGCGGCAAGGCGCTCATCCAGGAGATCGTCCAGTTCGCCGACGACCCGGCCGTGCGGCACCGGATCGTCTTCCTGCCCGACTACGACATGTCGATGGCCCGCTACCTGTACTGGGGCTGCGACGTCTGGCTGAACAACCCGCTGCGGCCGCTGGAGGCCTGCGGGACCTCCGGGATGAAGTCCGCGCTCAACGGCGGGCTCAACCTGTCCATCCGGGACGGCTGGTGGGACGAGCTCTACGACGGCGCCAACGGGTGGGCCATCCCCACCGCCGACGGCATCAGCGATCCGGTCAAGCGCGACGACCTGGAGGCCAACGCGCTCTACGAGCTGCTGGCCACCCAGGTGGCGCCGACGTTCTACGACCGCCAGGACGGCGTCCCGGCCCGCTGGGTCGAGCTGGTCCGGCACACCCTGGGCACGCTGCGCCCGCAGGTGCAGGCCACCCGGATGGTGCACGAGTACGTCGAGGACTGGTACGCGCCGGCCGCCCGGGCCGCGGGCCGGATCGTCGGCGACTCCTTCGCCCCGGCCCGCGAGCTGGCGGCCTACCGCGGCCGGCTGGACAGGGCCTGGCCGCACGTGCAGGTGATCGGGGTGGACGCCTCCGGGCTGCCGGACACCCCCGAGGTCGGCGCGCCGATGACCGTGCGGGCCGCGGTCGACCTCGGCGGGCTGGAACCGCAGGACGTGGTGGTGCAGGCGGTGGTCGGGCGGGTCGGCGACACCGACGACCTGGCCGACGCGGTCACCGCGGCGATGGAGCACGTCGGCGCGGCGGACGGGGTGGGGGAGCGGTTCGAGACCACGGTGAAGCTCCCGCACGCCGGCCTGACCGGCTACACCGTCCGCGTCCTGCCCGCCCACCCCCTGCTGGCCTCCTCGGCCGAACTCGGCAAGGTCGTCCTCGCCGGCTGACCCACCCCGGCCCGCCCCCGCTCCCGAAGTTCAGGAAGGCCACCTTCAGGTCCGCACAGGGCAGGAAGG
>DASQMQ010000498.1:0-3642 GCA_035645455.1 Pseudonocardia sp. | reverse complement strand
GCTGATCACGATCGCCCGGGCGTTCCTGGCGAACCCGTCGCTGCTGATCCTGGACGAGGCCACCAGCTCGGTGGACACCCGCACCGAGGTGCTGGTGCAGCGGGCGATGGCCGCGCTGCGCTCGGACCGGACCAGCTTCGTCATCGCCCACCGGCTGTCCACCATCCGCGACGCGGACCTCATCCTGGTGATGGAGTCGGGCCGGATCGTCGAGCAGGGCACCCACGAGGAGCTGCTCGCCGCCCGGGGCGCCTACCACCGGCTGTACAACGCCCAGTTCGCCGCCGCCGCGACCGAGCTGGAGTAGGGCAGGGTCCCGAGCCCGGCGAGCTCCATCACCGCCGCGGAGAACGCGGGACGGGCCCAGCTCGGTCCGGCGTCGGCGGCGGGCCGCTCGGAGCGGGCGCCGCCAGGTCCCGGGACCAGACCGGGGTGACCCGGGTCCGGTCGCGCGGGCCCCTGGGCAGGGCCGTGTGGTCCTCGCTGTCGTGACAATGCCGCACCCCCGTGTCGCAGTGGAGCCAGACGATCGTCGTGTCATCGAGGACCCGACTGCGGATGAGCCGGCCGCAGCGGACGCACCAGTACCGCGGCCCCGCCCCGTTCTGGTCCACGCCTGTCCCTTCGGCTCGGTCTTCTCGGCGTAGCAGGGGGATCACGAGGGGCGACCCGCCACAGCAAGTGCCGCAACTGATTCAACTGCCACGTTCGCAAGAGTAGCCAGGTACGCCGCAGACGCGCTACACGGTGCGATAGATCCGCCTACGTTGATCGTGTGCCCGACGGTCGCCGCCTCATCACCACTGGTGAGCTGGCCCGCAGGCTGGGCATCAGCCGCACCACGGTCCAGCGCTACCGCAACAGCGGGGACCTGACGCCGGCCGAGTTGTCACCCGCCGGCCACGCGAGGTGGATCGAGGAGGACGTGCGGGAGCAGATGCGGCGCCTCCGGGAGCGCTTGACGGAGGGCGACGGCGAGTAGCGCCCAGCGCGGGGGTCCGGTGGTGGGATCTCCTGGCGCGTGCCCGGTTCCCGGGAGGCCGCCGGGAGACACTGACCCGGTGCCCGCACCGCAGCCCGACTCCGCCGCCGACCGACCCGCGGCGGACCGGCCGCCGGGCCCGCTGACCGGGCTGCTGGTGGTCGCCGTCGAGCAGGCGGTGGCCGCGCCGCTGGCCACCCGGCACCTGGCCGACCTGGGTGCTCGGGTGATCAAGGTCGAGCGGCCCGGCGGCGACTTCGCGCGCGGGTACGACCGCACCGTGCACGGGCTGTCCAGCCACTTCGTCTGGCTCAACCGGGGCAAGGAGAGCGTCGAGCTGGACCTGAAGTCCGCCGAGGGTGCCGCGGTGCTGCACCGGCTGCTGGCCCGCGCCGACGTCGTGGTGCAGAACCTGGCGCCGGCCGCGGCGCAGCGGCTGGGCATCGACGCGGCCACCCTGCTCGACCGGTACCCGAGCCTGGTCGCCTGCGACGTCTCCGGCTACGGCGCCGGTGGCCCGTACTCCGACCGCAAGGCCTACGACCTGCTCATCCAGTGCGAGGCCGGGCTGGTCTCGGTCACCGGCACCCCGGACAAGCCGGTCAAGGCCGGGATCTCGGTCGCCGACATCGCCGCGGGCATGTACGCCTACTCCGGCGTGCTCGCCGCGCTGCACCAGCGCGCCCGCACCGGCCGGGGCCAGGCCCTGGGGGTGTCGATGCTGGAGGCGCTGGGGGAGTGGATGGGCTACCCGTACCTCTACGCCCGCTACGGCGGGGCCGACCCGACCCGGGCCGGGGCCAGCCACTCCACCATCGCGCCGTACGGCCCGGTCACCGTGGGCACCGGGGAGACGGTGAACGTCGGCCTGCAGAACGAGCGGGAGTGGGAGCGGTTCTGCGCGGTCGTGCTGGAGCGGCCCGAGCTGGCGACCGACCCGCGGTTCGCCGGCAACACCGCCCGGGTCGCGCACCGCGCCGAGCTGGACGCCCTCGTCGCCGGGGTGTTCGCCGGCCTGGACCTGGCCACCGCGCAGGACCGGCTGGACCGGGCGGGGATCGCGCACGCCCGGCAGCGGACGATGGCGGAGTTCGCCGAGCACCCCCAGCTCGCCGCGCGCGACCGGTGGCGCGAGGTCGGTACCGAGGCCGGGCCGGTGCAGGCGCTGCTGCCGCCGGTCGACGCCGGGTGGGAGGTCCCGATGGGCCCGGTCCCGGCGGCCGGCGAGCACACCGCCGCGGTCCTGGCCTGGCTGGACCGCGCTGATCCCGCCGCCCCTGCCGACGCTGCTGGCGGCACCGCAGGCGCCGTGGCCACCGCGGCCACCGGGTCCGTTCCGGCCGGCCGAGCGGCCCTCGACCTGCCGGAAGGGCCGGGTGGGGGCCCGGTCGACGGCGCCGCGCGGGGCAGGATGGACCCCGTCGGTGACGTGGCCGGCCGGGACGACGGGAGCTGACCATGGGCGGCGAGCTGCAGCGGTTCTCCATGCTGATCGGCGGCGAGGCGGTCGGCGCGATCTCGGGTGCGACCTTCCGGTCGCAGAACCCCTACACCGGGCAGCCGTGGGCGGAGATCCCCGACGGCGGCCCCGAGGACGTCGACGCGGCCGTCGCGGCGGCCCGGGCGGCGCTGGACGGCGAGTGGGGCCGGCTGACCGGGTTCGCCCGGGCGGCGCTGCTGCGCCGGCTCGCCGACCTGATCGGCGAGCACGCCGAGCGGCTGGCGCGGCTGGAGGTCAACGACTCCGGCAAGCTGTACCGGGAGATGATCGGCCAGCTCAGCGCCCTGGGCGGCTGGTACCACTACTACGCCGGGCTGGCCGACAAGCTGGAGGGCCGCCAGATCCCCGGGCCCAACCCGGACTACCTGGTCTACACCCGCCGCGAGCCGGTCGGCGTGGTCGCCGCGATCACCCCGTGGAACTCACCGCTGCTGCTGATGACCTGGAAGCTGGCCCCCGCGCTCGCGGCCGGCTGCACGGTGGTGGTCAAGCCGTCCGAGCACGCGCCCGCCTCCACCCTCGGGTTCGCCGAGCTGATCTCGCAGGCCGGGTTCCCGGCCGGGGTGGTCAACGTGGTCACCGGGCGGTCCCGGGAGACCGGCGCCGCCCTGGCCGGCCACCCCGGCGTCGACAAGGTCGCGTTCACCGGTTCCACGGCCACCGGTCGGGCGGTCGCGCGCGCCGCCGCGGAGAACCTCAACCCGGTGACCCTGGAGCTGGGCGGCAAGTCCCCGCAGGTGGTGTTCCCCGACGCCGACCTGGCCGCGGCGGCCAACGGCGTGGTGGCCGGGGTGTTCGCCGCCACCGGCCAGACCTGCATGGCCGGGTCCCGGCTGATCGTGCACGCCGACGTGCACGACGAGCTGGTCCGGCTGGTCGCCGAGCGCGCGGCCCGGATCCGGCTCGGCGACCCGTTCGACCCGGCCACCGAGATGGGTCCGGTGGCCAACGCGCCGCAGTACGAGAAGGTGCTCGGCTACCTGCGGACCGCCGCCGAGGAGGGCGCCACGGTCGCCTACGGCGGCGCCGCGGACGACGCCCTGGGCGGGTTGTTCGTCCGGCCCACCGTGCTCACCGGCGTCGGGCCCGGGTCGACCGTGGTCCGCGAGGAGGTGTTCGGCCCGGTGCTCTCGGCGTACACCTTCAGCGGTGACGACGG
>DASQMQ010000497.1:0-4724 GCA_035645455.1 Pseudonocardia sp. | reverse complement strand
ACCGGGCGCCGGTGGTGAGCACCGCCTGAACGGTCCGGTTGCACCTCGCGGTAACGCAACCTCCGCCAGGGGGTGACGGCGGGGCCCCGCGGAGTCCACCATCTGTCCATGGCGGACACCAGTTCCGAGGTCACCTCGGCGGCGGCGACCGGGCAGCCGGAGCTCAAGCGGGCCATCGGCCCCAAGCTGCTGCTGTTCTTCATCATCGGCGACATCCTGGGCACCGGCATCTACGCGCTCACCGGGTCGGTGGCCGCGGAGATCGGCGGGGCGCTGTGGCTGCCCTTCCTGCTGGCCTTCGTGGTCGCCTTCCTGACCGCGTTCAGCTACCTGGAGCTGGTCGGGAAGTACCCGCGCGCGGCCGGCGCGGCGCTCTACACGCACAAGGCGTTCGGGATCAACTTCCTGACGTTCATGGTGACCTTCACCGTGATGGCGTCCGGGGTCACCTCGGCGGCCACCGCGGCCAAGGCCTTCGGCGACACCTACCTGCGCCAGTTCATCGAGCTGCCGACCTGGGCGGTCGCCGGGGCCTTCATCCTCGGCCTGGCGCTGATCAACTTCCGCGGGGTCGGCGAGTCGGTCAAGGCCAACGTGGTGCTCACCTGCATCGAGCTGGCCGGGCTGCTGCTGATCATCGGGGTCGGGCTGTACGCGGTGGCCCAGGGGCAGGGCGAGCCGGCCCGGCTGGTCGAGATCGACACCGGTGACTCGACAGCCCTGCTGGCCGTCACCGCGGCCACCTCGCTGGCCTTCTTCGCGATGGTGGGCTTCGAGGACTCGGTGAACATGGCCGAGGAGTGCAAGGCCCCGGCCCGGATCTTCCCGCGGGCCATGCTGCTCGGCATGGGGATCGCCGGGACGATCTACGTGGTGGTCGCCGTGCTCAGCTCGCTGCTGGTGCCGGCCGGGGTGCTGGCCGAGGCCGAGAGCGCCGCGCTGTTCCGGGTGCTGGAGGCGGGCGCGCCGGGCTTCCCGCTGAGCGTGTTCGCGGTGATCGGACTGTTCGCGGTGATCAACTCGGCGCTGATCAACATGCTGATGGCCAGCCGGCTGCTCTACGGGATGAGCAACGAGCGGATCCTCCCGCGGGTGTTCGGCCGGGTGCACCACGGCCGGCGCACCCCGTGGGTCGCCATCGTGTTCACCAGCGTGATCGCCATCATCCTGGTCCTCTCGGCGGACATCTCGCTGCTCGGCGGCACCACCGCGCTGCTGCTGCTGGCGGTGTTCACCATCGTCAACATCGCGGTGCTGGTGCTGCGCAAGGACCGGGTCGAGCACGAGCACTTCCGGGCGCCGTCGTGGACGCCGTGGCTGGGCATCGTGCTCTGCGGGTTCCTGGCCACCCCGCTGTCCGGGCGCCCGCTGCAGCAGTTCGCGGTGGCCGGGATCCTGCTCGCCGTCGGCGCGGTCCTCTGGGTGATCAACTACCTGGTCGTGGGCCGGGTCGAGGTCGACCCCGCCCGCCTGGGCAAGTCCTGACGCCGGAGATCACACGGTTCAGCCAGCGCACCGCCCCGACCGAGCACTAGCGTGGCAGGCCACCAGCGAACATCCGATGACGGACTACGAGTGCGAGGGAACCTCCACATGGCCGATGACACGACCGAGACCCCGACCGCGGTCCTGAACTACCCCGGCGGCGAGCACCCGATGCCGATCAGCCCCGCGACCGAGGGCGCGGCGGCATTCGACATCAGCAAGCTGCTGCCGCAGACCGGCATGGTCACGCTGGACTCCGGTTTCGGCAACACCGCGGCCTGCCGCTCCGAGATCACCTACATCGACGGCGACGCCGGCATCCTGCGCTACCGCGGCTACCCGATCGACCAGCTGGCCGAGAACTCGACCTTCCTGGAGACCAGCTACCTGCTCATCTACGGCGAGCTGCCCAGCCAGCAGCAGCTCGACGAGTTCAGCAACAAGATCAGTCGGCACACGCTGCTGCACGAGGACCTCAAGCGGTTCTTCGACGGCTTCCCGCGCGACGCGCACCCGATGCCGGTGCTGTCCAGCGCGGTGAGCGCGCTGTCGACCTTCTACCAGGACGCGCTCGACCCGTTCAACAAGGACGCCGTCGAGCTGTCCACCGTCCGGCTGCTGGCCAAGCTGCCGACGATCGCGGCCTACGCCTACAAGAAGTCGGTCGGCCAGCCGTTCCTCTACCCGGACAACTCGCTGGGACTGGTGGAGAACTTCCTGCGGATGACCTTCGGCTTCCCGGCCGAGCCCTACGAGGTCGACCCGGCGTTCGCCAAGGCGCTGGACACGCTGCTCATCCTGCACGCCGACCACGAGCAGAACTGCTCGACCTCCACGGTCCGGCTGGTCGGCTCGTCGCAGGCCAACCTGTTCGCCAGCGTCTCGGCCGGGATCAACGCGCTGTTCGGCCCGCTGCACGGCGGGGCCAACCAGGCCGTGCTGGAGATGCTGCAGAAGATCCAGCGCGAGGAGAACGGCGACGTCGAGGCGTACGTCAAGCGGGTGAAGAGCAAGGACGACAAGGGCGCCCGGCTGATGGGCTTCGGGCACCGGGTCTACAAGAACTACGACCCGCGGGCGAAGATCGTCAAGCAGAGCGCCGACGAGATCCTGAAGAAGCTGGGCGTCAGCGACCAGTTGCTGGACATCGCCAAGGCGCTGGAGGAGAAGGCGCTGGCCGACGACTACTTCGTCGAGCGCAAGCTCTACCCCAACGTCGACTTCTACACCGGCGTGATCTACCGGGCGATGGGCTTCCCGACCAAGATGTTCACCGTGCTGTTCGCGCTGGGCCGGCTGCCCGGGTGGATCGCGCACTGGCGGGAGATGATCGAGGACCCGAGCACCAAGATCGGCCGTCCGCGCCAGCTCTACACCGGGGAGGCCGAGCGCTCGTACGTGCCGATGGACGGCCGCTGAGCGGCTGATCGCCACCCCCGCGGCCGGGTCGTCCGGCGCGCGGGGGTCCGGCGCCGGCGCTAGCGTCGGCGCATGGCGGACAGGGCCGACACGGCCGTCGTGTGGTTCCGGCGCGACCTGCGGGTCGCCGACCAGCCCACCTTCCTCGCCGCGGCGGACGCGGCCGATCGGGCACTGGCGTTGTTCGTGCTGGACCCGGCGCTGCTCGGGCCGGCGGGCGGCGCCCGGACGACGTTCCTGTACCGGTCGTTGCGCGCGCTGGACGAGGCGCTGGGCGGGCGGCTGCTGGTGGTGCGGGGCGATCCGGCGGACGTCGTGCCCCGGATCGCGGACGCGATCGGCGCCGACTCGGTGCACGTCGCCGCGGACTTCGGGCCCTACGGCCGGCGCCGCGACGAGGCGGTCGAGAAGGGCCTCGTCGACGCCGGTCGCACGCTGGTGCGCAGCGGCTCGCCGTACGCGGTGGCGCCCGGGCGGGTGCGCAAGGCCGACGGTGAGCCGTTCCGGGTGTTCACCCCGTTCCGCCGGGCCTGGGGCGAGCACGGCTGGCGGGCCCCGGCGGCCACCGACGCCGGCACCGTCGACTGGCTGGATCCGGCCGAGGTGCGCGGGGGACCGCCGGAATCGGTCGTCCCGGACGACGAGGCCGTGCCGGCCGACCTGCCGGACGCGGGGGAGGCCGCCGCGCAGCGGCAGTGGACGGCGTTCCTGGCCGACGCCGTGGACCGCTACGGCGACGAGCGCAACCGGCCCGACCACGAGGGCACCTCGCGGATGTCGGTGTACCTCAAGTACGGGCTGGTGCACCCGCGCACGCTGCTGGCCGACCTGTCGTCGCGGCGGACGAAGTCGGCCGAGGTCTACCGCACCGAGCTGGCCTGGCGGGAGTTCTACGCCGACGTGCTGTTCCACCGCCCGGACTCGGCCCGGCGCAACTACGACCGCGCCTTCGACGCGCTCCCGCTGGCGTCCGGGACGGCCGCGCAGGCGGCGTTCGAGGCCTGGCGGGAGGGCCGGACCGGGTATCCGATCGTGGACGCCGGGATGCGTCAGCTGCGCGAGCAGGCGTGGATGCACAACCGGCTGCGGATGATCACCGCCAGCTTCCTGGTCAAGGACCTGCACCTGCCGTGGTGGCTGGGCGCGCGGCACTTCATGCAGTTGCTGGTCGACGGCGACCTGGCGTCCAACCAGCACGGCTGGCAGTGGACCGCGGGCAGCGGCACCGACGCCGCGCCGTACTTCCGGGTGTTCAACCCGGTGACCCAGGGCGAGCGGTTCGACCCGGACGGGGACTACGTGCGCCGGTTCGTCCCGGAGTTGCGCGGGATCCCCGGCAGGGCGGTGCACAAGCCGTGGGAGCTGCCGGGCGGCCCGCCGGACGGCTACCCCGGACCGATCGTCGACCACAGCGCGGAGCGCCAGGAGGCGCTGGACCGCTACCAACGGGTCAAGGCCGCACGGGGCTGACCGCTCGCGGCACGCCGGTGCGGGCGCGGCGCCGCCCCACCGCCGGCTGGTTACCCTCAGCGCATGGCAGAGCATCCGTCGCGGGGCCGCCGCTTCCGGCTGGTCCTGGTCCTGCTGGTGGTCGCCGCGGTGTGGCTGGTGCGGTCCCGGCGCGCGGTCGCCCAGCCGGCCTGGGAGGAGGCCCGTCCGCTACCCCGCCCGCCGGCCGGGCCGCGAACCGCCCCGGCCCCGGCGCCCCCCGGAGTCCATCCACCCGCCCCGGCCCCGGCGCCCCTCGCGGACGGCACGCCGGCCCCGCGGCCGACCCCCCGGCCGGCCCGCGCCGCGACCACCCTGGCCCCCGAGGTGTC
>DASQMQ010000496.1:0-8881 GCA_035645455.1 Pseudonocardia sp. | reverse complement strand
CATGAAGGCCATCTACGACGTGGAGATGGTCCGGGCCCGCGCCCCGCAGACGGTCAACCCGCTGGGGCTGACCTTCCTGGCGCCCACCGTGATGGCCATCGGCACCGACGCCCAGCGCAAAGAGATCATCGGCCCGATGCTGCGCAACGAGGTCATCTGGTGCCAGGGCTTCTCCGAGCCCGGCGCCGGATCCGACCTCGCGGCGCTGTCCACCCGCGGCGTCCGCGACGGCGACGACTTCGTGGTCAACGGCCAGAAGGTCTGGACCACCAACGCGATGCACGGCGACAAGATCTTCACCATGGTCCGCACCGAGCCGGACACCGCCAAGCACCGCGGCATCTCGATGCTGCTCATCGACATGCACCAGCCCGGTGTGGAGGCCCGCCCGCTCAAGCAGATGAGCGGGGCCAGCGAGTTCGGCGAGGTCTTCTTCACCGACGCCCGGGTGCCGGCCACCGACGTGCTCGGTGAGATCGGCGACGGCTGGCGCACCGCGATGCTGCTGCTCTCGTTCGAGCGCGGGGCGTCCGGGATGGCGCAGTACACCGAGTTCCGCCGGCAGTACGACGAGATCGTCGAGGTGGCGAAGCGGCTGGGCCGCGACCGCGACCCGGTGCTGCGCGACAAGCTCGCCCACGCGCTGACCGACCTGGAGTGCCTGCGCCTGCACGCCATGCACGTGCTCACCCAGACCGAGCGCGGCCGCGACCTCGGCTTCGAGGCGTCGATGACCAAGTTGATCTGGTCCGGGGCGTTCCAGGACCTGTGGGAGGTCTTCGACGACGTGCTCGCCGAGGACGCCACCCTGGAGTCCGTCGACGGCCTCGACCTGCGCCCGCTGCACGCCCAGGCGATGTGGTCGCGGTCGGTCACCATCTGGGGCGGCTCGTCCGAGGTCCAGCGCAACGTCACCGCCGAGCGCGTGCTCGGCCTGCCGCGATAGGAGGTCGGACACATGTACTTCGCACTCACCGACGACCAGCGCGAGTTCGACGCCGCCGTGCGCGGCTACCTGGCCGACCGGTTCGACCTGGACGCCGTGCGCGGGGTGGTCGAAGCCCCCGACGGCGACGGCCACCCGGACGTGCTGTGGAAGGCCGCGGCCGAGCAGGGTTGGCTGGCCGTGACCGTCCCCGAGGAGCACGACGGGCTGGGCCTGGGCATGGTCGAGGCCCAGGTGATCGCCCGGGCGCTGGGTGCCGGAGTGGCGCCGGGGCCGTGGCGGGGCACCGTGCTGGCCGCCGAGGCGATCCGACTGGCGGGCTCCGACGAGCAGAAGGCGGCCTGGCTGCCGCGGCTGGCCGGCGGGGACGCGGTCGGTGCGGTCACCCTGCGCGGCGCGGTGCCCGGCACCCTGCCGAGCGTCGAGTACGGGGCGGTCGCCGACGTCCTCGTCGCACCGTCGGAGGACGGGCTGGTGCTGGTCACCGACGTGGCCGCGACGCCGCGCCGGTCGTTCGACGGGACCGCCCGGGTGGCGTCCGTGGAGGCCGGCGCCGGTGAGGCGCTGCCCGGCGCGGACGCCGACGTCGTCGCCGCACTGGCGGCGCGGGGGGCCGTGCTGGTGGCCGCGGACCTGGCGGGCGTCGCCCGCGAGGCGCTCACCCGCACGGTCGACTACGACCGCGACCGCCAGCAGTTCGGGGTGCCGGTGGGGTCGTTCCAGGCGATCAAGCACGCGCTGGCCGACCTGCACGTGAACGTCACGCTGGCCGAGCACGCGGCGCTCTACGCCGCGCACGCGGTGCAGACCGGGCTGGAGGGCGCCGAGCTGGCCGTCGCGGTGGCCAAGGCCAAGGCGGCTGACGTCGCCCTGGCCGCGACCGCGGCGATGATCCAGTACCACGGGGGCATCGGCTACACCTGGGAGCACGAGGCGCACTTCTTCTACAAGCGCGCCAAGCGGCTGGCCGCCCAGTTCGGCAGCGCCGACGAGCACCGCGCCCGGATCGCCGCCCTCACCATCGGCTGACCCGGGTCGTCAGCGGAAACAGTGTCACGACCTCCTGCGGGAAGCGGCGGCGGTCACGGGCAGTGCGCTGCCCGTGCCGGCCGCGCCCACGGACGGGGGGGAACGGCCATTGTGGAGCTGCGGACCCGGGCCGGGGGTGGCACCGTGGTGGGATGCCGCCCGCAAGAGCGACCCCCGTCAACGCCACCGCCGCCGCGCTGCTCGGGCTGCTGCACACCGGCCCGATGACGGGTGGGCAGCTGGTGGCAGCCGCCGGGGACCGGTTCGGGTCGTTCTTCTCGGTCACCCGCAGCCAGATCTACCGCGAACTGCCGGCCCTGGCCGAGGCCGGGCTGGTCAAGCCGGGCAAGCAGGGACCGCGCGGGTCGCAGCAGTACGTCATCACCGCGGCCGGGCGACGGTCGTTCAAGGCCTGGTTGGCCGGGGGCAGCGGCGCGGACACCCTGCGCAGCCCGCTGGTGCTGCGGCTGCTGCACGCCGGCTCGCTGACCGCCAAGCAGCGCGCCGAGCTGGTCGGGACCAGCCGCGCGGTGTACGCGTCGCGGCTGGAGGCGGCGCGCACCGCCGCCCGCGTCGAGCCCGACCCCTACCGCAAGGCGGTCGCCGACTTCACCGTCGCGCACACCCGCGCGATGCTCAAGCTGGTCGACGCGATCCCCGCCGAGTAGTCCTTCCTCGACCGGGCACCGCTACCGGCGAGTCGTCCTGCACCACCCCGCCCGAGCAGTACGACCAGGCGACCGGGGCGGGCGCGCCCGACCGGCGTACCCTGGAGCGTCGTGAACCCCGACGCCGCGGCCGACCTGAAGGACCTCTCCACCACGCTGGAGAACATCGAGGCGGTCACCGACCTGCCCGCGCTGCGCGCCGAGATCGCCGACCTGTCCGACCAGGCCGGCCAGCCCGACCTGTGGAACGACTCGGCGGTCGCCCAGAAGGTGACCAGCCGGCTGGCCCACGCCCAGGGCGACCTGCGCCGCCTGGAGGACCTGCGCCGCCGGCTGGAGGACCTGCCGGTGCTCTACGAGCTGGCCGAGGACGAGTCCGACCAGTCCGCGATCGCCGACGCCGACGCCGAGCGGGCCGCGCTGCGCTCGGACATCGCCGCGCTGGAGGTCCGCACCCTGCTGTCGGGCGAGTACGACCCGCGCGAGGCGCTGGTGACCATCCGGGCCGAGGCCGGCGGGGTGGACGCCGCCGACTTCGCCGAGATGCTGATGCGGATGTACCTGCGCTGGGCCGAGCGGCACGGCTACGGGGTGGACGTCTACGACACCTCCTACTCCGAGGAGGCCGGCATCAAGTCGGCCACCTTCGCGGTGCACACCCCGTTCGCCTACGGGACGCTCTCGGTCGAGCAGGGCACGCACCGGCTGGTGCGGATCTCCCCGTTCGACAACCAGGGCCGCCGGCAGACCTCGTTCGCCGGGGTCGAGGTGGCCCCGGTCGTCGAGTCCAGCGACGAGGTGGAGATCGACGAGAAGGAGCTGCGGGTCGACGTCTACCGCTCCTCGGGCCCCGGCGGGCAGGGCGTGAACACCACCGACTCCGCGGTCCGGCTCACCCACCTGCCCACCGGCATCGTGGTCTCCTGCCAGAACGAGCGCTCCCAGCTGCAGAACAAGGCCTCGGCGATGATGGTGCTGCAGGCCAAGCTGCTGGAGCGGCGTCGCCAGGAGGAGCGGGCCCGGATGGACGCGCTCAAGGACACCGGCTCCTCGTGGGGCAACCAGATGCGCTCCTACGTGCTGCACCCGTACCAGATGGTCAAGGACCTGCGCACCGACTACGAGGTGGGCAACCCGAGCGCGGTGCTCGACGGCGACATCGACGGCTTCATCGACGCCGGCATCCGCTGGCGGCGCAACCAGGCCATGGCGGAGTAGGCCCCGAACACCTGTCGAACGGCAGACGACCCGGCACCGGCTGCCGGACGGCTGCGCTGAGGGTCGGGTGCCGGTGCCCGCGCAGCTCAGCGGTATCGTCCCGGCTCGTGATCCGCCTGGAACGCGTCACCAAGCTGTACAAGACCTCCACCCGCCCGGCGCTGGACCAGGTCTCGGTGAACGTGGACCGGGGCGAGTTCGTCTTCCTGATCGGGCCCTCGGGTTCGGGCAAGTCGACGTTCCTGCGGCTGCTGCTGCGCGAGGACGTGCCCACCAAGGGCGACATCTTCGTCTCCGACCTGAACGTGGCCAAGCTGCCGCGGCGCCGGGTGCCGCGGCTGCGCCAGCGGATCGGCTGCGTGTTCCAGGACTTCCGGCTGCTGTCCAACAAGACCGTGGGGGGGAACGTCGCGTTCGCCCTGGAGGTCATCGGCAAGCCGTCGGCCACCATCCGCAAGGTGGTGCCCGAGGTGCTCGACCTGGTCGGGCTCACCGGCAAGGCCGACCGGATGCCGCACGAGCTGTCCGGCGGCGAGCAGCAGCGGGTGGCCATCGCCCGGGCGTTCGTCAACCGGCCGCTGGTGCTGCTGGCCGACGAGCCGACCGGGAACCTCGACCCGGACACCAGCCAGGACATCATGCTGCTGCTGGAGCGGATCAACCGGACCGGCACCACGGTTCTGATGGCCACCCACGACCACTCGATCGTGGACTCGATGCGCCGCCGGGTCGTCGAGCTGGACATGGGCCACGTCGTCCGCGACGAGTCCCGCGGCGTGTACGGCGTGGGGCGGTAGGCCGTGCGGTTCGACGAGGTACTTCTTGCCGCGGAGGCGCCATGAGATTCGACTTCGTCTTCCGCGAGGTCTTCACCGGCCTGCGGCGCAACGTCACCATGACCATCGCGATGGTGCTGACCACCGCCATCTCGCTGGGCCTGGTGGGCAGCGGGCTGCTGGCCGTGCGCACCATCGACCGCACCGAGCAGCTCTACAGCGACCGGGTGGAGGTGCAGGTCGCGCTGACCTCGGACGTCTCGGCCGCGGACGCCGACTGCAGCCAGCCGGTCTGCTCCCGGCTGCGGTCCACGCTCGAGGGGTCGCCGCTGGTCGAGTCGGTGCGCTACGAGAACCAGCAGCAGGCCTACGAGCGCTACCTGCAGCTGTTCGCCGGGCAGGCGCTGGCCGACGTGGTCCGCCCGCAGTCGCTGCCGTCCACGCTGCGGGTCCGGCTGGCCGACCAGGAGGCCGGTGCGCAGGCCGTCCGGGAGGCGATGGCCGGCCAGGTCGGCGTGCGCAACGTGATCGACCAGCGCGACGTGGTGGCCCGGCTGTTCGACTTCCTCGGCGGGGTCCGCGACGTCACGTTCGCGCTGGCGCTGGTGCAGGCGGCGGCCGCGCTGCTGCTGATCTCCAACACCGTCCAGGTCTCGGCGTTCACCCGGCGCACCGAGGTCGGCGTCATGCGCCTGGTGGGCGCCACCCGCTGGTACACCCAGCTGCCGTTCCTGATCGAGGCGGTGGTCACCGGCGTGGTCGGCGCGCTGCTGGCCGCCGGTGGGCTGCTGGTCGGCAAGTTCCTGTTCATCGACTCGCTGCTCAGCGGCATCGTCTCGAACGGGGTGGTGCCGCCGATCGAGGTGGCCGACGTGATCTGGGTGTCGCCGATCCTGGTGATGATCGGGGCGGCCATCGCCGCCGTCACCGGGTACGTGACGCTGCGGCTCTACGTGCGGCTGTGACTGCACCCCGGCAACTGCGCCCCGGTCCGACCACCCCGCCGCGTAGGCTGGACCGGTGAAGGAGCAGGGCCGCAAGGTGATCGCGCAGAACCGCCGGGCACGGCACGACTACGCGATCGAGGACATCTACGAGGCGGGCGTCGCGCTGCTCGGCACCGAGGTGAAGAGCCTGCGGCTGGGCCGGGCGTCGATGACCGACGCCTACGCCACCGTCGACGACGGCGAGGTCTGGCTGCGCGGGCTGCACATCCCCGAGTACACCCAGGGCAGCTGGACCAACCACGAGCCGCGGCGCACCCGCAAGCTGCTGCTGCACCGCAAGGAGATCGAGCGGCTGATCGGCAAGACCCGCGAGGGCGGGCTCACGCTGGTCCCGCTGGCGCTGTACCTGGTCGACGGCAAGGTCAAGTGCGAGATCGCGCTGGCCCGCGGCAAGCGCACCCACGACAAGCGCCAGGACCTGGCAAAGCGCGACGCGCAGCGGGACATCCAGCGGGCGTTCGGCCGGGCGGCCAAGGGGCGCGCCCGCGAGCTGCGGTGAGCGTCCCGCCGCCGCCGGTCGACGACGCCGACGTCCCGCGGTTCCTCGCCGACCTGGGCGTCCCCGGGATCGTCGACGTGCACGTGCACTTCCTGCCCGAGCCGGTGCTGCGCAAGGTCTGGGCCTACTTCGACGCGGCGACCACGCACTACGGCACGTCCTGGCCGGTGCACTACCGCCTCCCGGAGCCCCAGCGGGTGTCGACGCTGCGGGAGCTCGGCGTGCGCGCCTACGCGCCGCTGGTCTACCCGCACAAGCCGGACATGGCCCGCTGGCTCACCGAGTGGGTCACCGGCTTCGCCGCCGCCACCCCGGACGCGGTGCCCACCGCCACCCTGTTCCCGGAACCCGACGTCGTCGACTACCTCGGCGCCGCCGTCGAGGCCGGGGCCCGGGTGGTCAAGGTGCACGTCCAGGTGGGCGGGTTCGACCCGCGCGACCCGTTGCTGCGCCCGGCCTGGGGGCTGCTCGCCGAGGCCGGGGTGCCGGCCGTGGTGCACTGCGGCAACGGGCCCCTCCCCGGCCCGCACACCGGCCTGGACATCTTCGCCGAGGTGCTGGCCGAGCACCCGCGGCTGCCGGTGGTGCTGGCCCACGCCGGGATGCCGGACTACGCCGCCGCGCTGGACCTGGTCCGCCGCTTCCCCCGGGTCCACCTGGACACCACGATGGTCGGCACCGCGTTCAGCGAGGGGATGGCGCCGCTGCCGGCGGACTGGGCGGCGCGGCTGGTCGACGTGGCCGACCGGATCGTGTTCGGCACCGACTTCCCGAACATCCCCTACCCCTACGCCGAGCAGGTCGCGGCGGTGGCCGGCTGGGCCGCCGCCGACGACCGCCTCGGCGCGGGGTTCCTGCGCTCGGTCCTGCACGACCGCCCGGCGGCCCTGCTCGGCGTCTGACCGCACCGGTTGGCTCGCCCCCGGTCCGGGTACCCCCCGCCATGACCTCCGGGCAGATCATCGCGATAGTCGTGCTGCTGGTGCTGGTCGCGCTGGTCGTGGCCGGATTCATGATCTTCCGTAGGCGCAGTCCGAGCCAGCGGCGCCTGGAGGCCGCCCAGCACCACCGCGAGGCCCAGGTCCGCACGGCCAGCGCCGAGCGGTTGGAGGCCGAGGCCGCCGAGCGGGCCGAGCGGGCCCGCGCGGAGCAGGCCCAGGCCGAGGAGCTGGTGGCGATGGCCCAGCGCGACCGCGAGCTGGCCGAGCAGAACCGGGCCAAGGCGATGGAGCTCGACCCGGAGCTGGTGGAGCAGGACGAGCACCGGGGCGTCGCAGTCGCCGGGCACCGCCCGGTGGAGGCCGACCGGCCGGACCGGGACGCCGCCGCCACCGCGGCCAGGGGCGGGTACGTGCCGCCCGAGCCCATCGTCGGTGGGGCCGCGGCCGGTCTGCTGGACCGCCGCCAGCAGGACGCGACCTCCCGCCGCGACGAGGAGTCCCACGACCGGCACCACGACCGGCCGCGCACCGACCACGACGACTCGGCCCACCCGGACGCCGCGCCGACGCCGCTGCCCGCCCGGACGGGCGACCGGCCCACGGTGGGCGAGTACGTGGACGCCCGGCCCGACTCCCAGCGCGGCTCCCATCGCGATGACGCGTCCGCCGATCGCTCGGGCTCGCACCGGGTCGACCCGCTGCCCGCCGACCGCCCCACCGACTCCCGCCCGGCCACCGACTAGGCCGACCGCGTCCTCGGCCGCGACTGAGCGCGCGCCCGGTCGTTCGGCGCGCCCCGCCGGATCCGGGATGATCCCCGGGCCCCGGCAGCGTTATGCTGTGCGGACGCCCGCCACGGGCGTCGAGGGGGGTGAACGGTTTCGACTCCGGATGTCGATCGAGGTGAAGCGTGCCGAGGAAGGCGACGATGATCTCGCAAACCATGCGTCGCAAAAAAATAAGTGCCGCTGATAAGCGCACTGCCCCGGTTCAGTCCGAGCTCGCGCTCGCTGCCTGATCCACTAGGGGTTGTCGGACCGGGTGCGTTCCCCGACCCGGACCCCGGCATCAGCTAGGGGGACTCACCTGTCCGTCCGGTCGCGGGACGGGCAGGGACATCGAACAGCGACTGGGATCGTCACACCGGCTCGTCCGCGTGACCGGTGGATCCGAGTAGAGGCACAGCGGACTGCGCACGGAGAAGCCCTCGAGAAGCAACGGAGGACCCGGGTTCGATTCCCGGCACCTCCACAGCAGGATCAGCGGCGGCGCCACCCTCGGGTGGCGCCGCCGCCGTGCGTTCGCGGGTCGGTCGGGTCTGTCCGGAGGCCGGTCCGGGTCGGCGTCCTGCGCTCGGTGGCTGAGGTGCGCGTCCGCTGCTCACGTGGTGATGGCAATCCTCGCTCGATGTAGGCGTTGTCCCGGGCGTCTTTGACCATGAACTCAGCGATGTCCGCTACTCCTTCCGAACCAGATCAATGCGCCGGGGTGCGGGGGCGCCGAACCGCCTCGGTGAGCGTCGCCCACTGGACTGGCGGTTGTGCCGGTCGTGGTCGGGATGTCTCCATGAGCTGTGGCGGATTCGTCGACCGAGCGGCGGGGCCAAGCATGACGGTCGGCCACGTGGACGCCACGGACGCGTTCCGCCGAGCCATCGACCTCGAGATCGAGGCGATCCTCACCGGATCGGCCACGGACACGATCCCGCTCCGCCAAGGCACCCGGACCGGCGAGGACGGAGACGGCTTCGAGTACCTCTTCCAGGCCCGGACGAAGCCGGACATCGCTCGGCGGGCG
>DASQMQ010000495.1:0-10950 GCA_035645455.1 Pseudonocardia sp. | reverse complement strand
AGCTGCCCACCGAGGCCGACCTGGCCACCATGCTGAACGTGTCCACGGTGACGCTGCGCGAGGCGCTCTCCGAGCTGCGCAAGCTCGGCCTGGTCCGCACCCGGCGCGGCCGCGGCGGCGGCAGCTTCGTGCGCTCGCGCGACGACGTGCTGTCCCAGCTCGCCGACGACCGGCTGGCCGAGCTGGGCACCGCGGACCTGCGCGAGCTCGGCGACGTGCACCTCGCGGTGGCCTCGGCCGCGGCCCGGCTGGCGGCCTCGCGGGCCTCGCGCACCGAGATCGCCCGGCTGCGCAGCATCGTCGACCGCCTCGCCGAGGCCGACTCGGTGACCGGCCAGCGCCGGACCGAGGGCCGCTACTACATCGAACTGGCCGCCTGCGCCCAGTCGGTGCGGTTGACCATGCAGGAGATGGACCTGCACCTGGAGCTGGGCCAGCTGCCCTGGCCGCCGGCGCACGCCCCGGAGCTGCTCGGGGTGATCGTGACCGGCCACCGGGCCGTGGTGGACGCGATCGAGCGCCGCGACCCGGCCCGGGCCGGATCGCTGACCGAGGAGCACATCGAGATGCGCACGCGCTGGTCGGTCGAGCTGCGGCTGCGGCAGGTGCAGGGGGACGCGTCCGCGGTGCCGCAGCGGGAGGTCTCGTGAGCGCCCCGGCCGAGCCGCCGGCCCGGTGCGGCGAGCTGGCCCGGGTCTGCGCGGCGGTGTCCGCCGCCGTGGAGGGGGTGTTCGGCACGGTCGCCGCGGTGCACGCCGCGGCGCTGCGGCCGACCGCGCTGACGGCGTTCCGGACCGGCCGCCCGGTGCTCGACGACGACGTCCGCGAGCTGCTGCGCGCGCCCGGTCAGCTGGCCGTCGGGCTCGGTCTGGTCGTCGCCCCACGGCCGGACCGCGAGCTGCCGCTGCGCCTGGAGTGGTGGCAGGTCGACCCGGACGGCGGCGCCCTGCGCACCCTCGAGCCGGACCTCAAGCCGTCCAGCCTGGGCTACTACGACTACACGGCCACCGAGTGGTTCGACGTGCCGCGGCGGACCGGTCGGCGCCACCTGGTGGGTCCCTACGTCGACGTCCACGGCACCGGTCGCTACCTGTTCACGCTGACCGAGCCGGTGCTGGTGGACGGGGAGTTCGCCGGGGTGGCCGGCGCCGACGTGTCGGTGCGCCGGTTCGAGGCGCACCTGCTGGGCCTGCTCGGGGCCCACCGGATGCGACTGCCCGTCCGGTTCCTGCTGCTCAACGACGAGGACCGGGTGGTGCTCTCGACGGCGCCGCGCTGGCCGGTCGGCGGGCGGGCGGAGCGCCCCGCGCGGCTCGGGCCCGGCACGCCGCTGGCCGGTCTCCCGTGGCGGCTGCACGTCGTCGAGGACGGCGACGCGCTGTCCGCCTGACGCGCCCGGGGCGGCGCCACCGGGAGCAACCAGAAGGTCGTCGCGCAAGCCTTGTCCTGTGACCTATGGCTCTATAGGTTTTCCCGCGTCCCCCCTGTGGCCTGCGGCACATCGGCGACCCGCCGGCGGTCCCCGCACCACCGCACGCGAGGAGGTCCGGTGCGCGACCCCGCCCCACCCGCCGGTCCGTCGGACGACGACGCACAGCTCGCCGCGCTCGGCTACACCGGGGAGTTCGAGCGCGGCATGGGGCTGTGGGCGAACATGGCCCTCGGCTTCACCTACCTGTCCCCGCTGGTCGGGGTCTACTCGCTGTTCGCCTACAGCCTCTCGATCGGCGGGCCGCCGGCGATCTGGTGGATCGTCATCGTCGGCGCCGGCCAGCTGCTGGTCGCGCTGGTCTTCGGCGAGGTCGTCTCGCAGTACCCGCTGGCCGGCGGCATCTACCCGTGGACCCGACGGCTGTGGAACCGGCGCTACGCCTGGCTGGTCTCCTGGATCTACCTGTGGGCGGTCATCGTCACGATCACCTCGGTGGCCGAGTTCGGCGGCGGTTTCGTGGCCGCGCTGTTCGGCGTCGAGGCGACCCCGGGGATCGCCCTGCTGACCGCGGTCGCGCTGCTGGTGGTCGCCTTCGCGGTCAACTACAGCGGCACCCGCACGCTGGCCCGGATCGCCCAGATCGGGCTGGCCGCGGAGCTGGTCGGGGTCGTCGCGCTCGGGCTGTTCCTGCTGCTGTTCCGCCGCGAGCAGCCCTTCTCGGTCTTCTTCGACACCCTCGGCGCCGGCGGGGAGGGTGCCTACCTGGGCACCTTCCTGGCCGCCGCGCTGTCCGGGCTGTTCCTGTTCTACGGCTTCGAGGCCTGCGGCGACGTCGCCGAGGAGGTCGCCGACCCGGCCCGGCGCATCCCCCGGGCGATGATCCTGACCATCCTGGTCGGCGGGGTCTCCGGCTTCCTGTCCTACGCCGGCTACGTGCTCGCCGCGCCCGACCTGCCGGCCATCGTGGCCGGCGCGGACCCCGACCCGATCCCGTCGATCCTGGAGAGCTCGCTGGGCACCGTCGGGGCGAAGGTCTTCCTGGTCGTCACCGTGGTCGCGTTCCTGTCCTGCGTGCTGTCGCTGCAGGCGGCCGGCAGCCGGCTGCTCTACGCGTTCGCGCGCGACCGGATGCTGCCGGCCAGCGGCTGGCTCGGGCACGTGTCGAGCCGGCACGCCGTGCCCGCCAACGCGCTGCTGGTGGTCTGCGTCGTCCCCGTGCTGATCTGCCTGTTCGTCTTCTTCCGGCCCGACACGCTGGCCCGGGTGACCGCGTTCGCCGTGCTCGGCATCTACATCTCCTTCCAGGCGGTCGTGCTGGCCGCGCTGCGCCAGCGGCTGCTGGGGTGGCGCCCGGCCGGGCGGTGGAACCTCGGCGCGGCCGGGTTCGCGGTGAACGTGCTCGCGCTGGCCTACGGGATCTTCGCGATCGTGCTGCTGATCATGCCGGCGGCGGGCACCGAGACCTTCCTGGACCGCTGGATCGTGGCCGTCGGGCTGGCTGCGGTGGCCGGGAGCGGGTTGCTCTACCTGCTGCTGGCCCGGCCCGACCGGCACTCCACGCACGTTCCCGAGGGCGACGCCCGCGAGGTCGCCGCCCAGCTCCAGCAGATCCGGCACGACACAGGTGTCCAGGCGAACGAGGAGATCCGATGAAGTTCAGTTACGCGATGCTGCCCGACTACCCCCTGGAGGAGTCGCTGCGAGCCATCCAGCTGGCCGACGAGCTGGGCTTCCACGCGGTCTACGCCGCCGACGAGACCTGGCACAAGGACCTGTGGCTGCTCTTCGCCGCCGCCGCGGCGTCGACCTCGCGGATCCGGATGGGCCCGAGCGTCTCGGCGGTCACCCTGCGCGAACCCACCCTGATCGCGCAGGCCGCGGCCACCCTCGACGAGCTCACCGGGGGCCGGGCCGAGGTGGTGCTGTCCAGCGGCAACTTCGGCCTGCTGGCCCAGTACGGGATCGACTGGACGAAGACCAAGCCGCTGTCGCGGGTCATCGAGGGGGTGCGGGTGATCCGCACGCTGCTCGACGACGGTGCGATCACCTTCGACGGGGAGTTCTTCCGCTACAACGGCCTGTTCACCTTCGCCCGCCCGGTGCAGGAGCACCTGCCGGTGAAGATGGGCGCCATGCGCGGGCCGCGCTCGTTCGAGGCGTCGGCGCAGTTCTCCGACGGCTGCCACCACGCGCTGAGCTACACCCGCGAGGCCTACGACTACGCCGCCGAGCACCTGCGGATCGGCGCGGAGAAGGCCGGCAAGGACTGGACGACCCTCGACTTCGGCGCGTGGGTGGTCCTCGCGGTCGGTCGGGACTCCGCGGCGGCCAAGGACGCCGCCCGCAGCATGGTGGGCATCTACGCCTCCTCGATGCCGGTCGAGCAGCTCGAGCGCAACGGGGTGGACCCGGACAGCCTGACCCCGATCATCGCCGCGATCGGCGCCGGTGACCTGGCCCGCGGCATCGAGCTGACCACCCCGGAGATCGCCGAGAAGCTGTCGTTCGCCGGCACCCCCGAAGAGGTCACGGCCAAGATCAAGGAGATCCAGCCGTCCGGGGTGAACCACCTGATCGCGGCCATCACCGACGCCTCCCTGGTCAAGGCGTTCACCGGGCGCGAGCTGGCCGGGGTGGCCACCGTCGACGAGCAGCTGCGGCTGCTGCACGACGAGGTGATGCCCGCTTTCGCCTAGGGTCGGGGGCGACCGGGCCCACGCCGCCAGCCAGGCGCTCCCGCCGGGGAGCGTCCGTTCCCGAGGAGCTGCGATGACCGACCTGCTGTCCGGACCCGACGCCCTCGCCCAGCGGCGGAGTCTGATCACCGAGGTGCCCGGCCCGCGCTCGCGGGCGCTGGCCGAGCGGCGGGCCGGTGCGGTCACCACCGCGGTGAGCAGCGTGCTGCCGGTCTACGTCGAGCGGGCCGCCGGCGGGGTGGTGGTGGACGTGGACGGCAACTCGTTCATCGACCTCGGGTCGGGCATCGCGGTCACCGGCGTCGGCAACGCCGCTCCCGCGGTGGTGGCCGCGGTGCGGGCCCAGGTGGCCGCGTTCACCCACACCTGCTTCATGGTCGGCCCGTACGAGGGCTACGTCGCGGTCTGCGAGGAGCTGGCCCGGCTCACCCCCGGCGACCACGAGAAGCGCTCGGCGCTGTTCAACTCCGGCGCCGAGGCGGTGGAGAACGCGGTCAAGGTCGCCCGGATCGCCACGAAGCGCCAGGCGGTCGTGGTCTTCGACCACGCCTACCACGGCCGGACCAACCTGACCATGGCGCTGACCGCGAAGAACATGCCCTACAAGCACGGGTTCGGGCCGTTCGCCGGGGAGATCCACCGGGTGCCGATGTCCTACCCGTTCCGCGACGAGCCGGGACTGACCGGCGAGCAGGCCGCCGCCCGGGCGATCGCGCTGATCGAGACGCAGGTGGGCGCGGACGACGTGGCCGCGGTGCTGATCGAGCCGATCCAGGGCGAAGGCGGGTTCGTGGTGCCGGCGCCCGGCTTCCTGCCCGCGCTGGCCGACTGGTGCCGGCGCAGCGGCGCGCTGCTCGTCGCCGACGAGATCCAGACCGGGTTCTGCCGCACCGGCCACTGGTTCGCCTGCGAGGACGAGCAGGTGGTGCCCGACCTGGTGGCCACGGCCAAGGGCATCGCCGGCGGGATGCCGCTGGCCGGGCTCACCGGACGCGCCGAGCTGCTCGACGCCTGCCACCCCGGCGGGCTCGGCGGCACCTACGGCGGCAACCCGGTCGCCTGCGCCGCGGCCCTGGCCACCATCGCGACGATGCGCGAGCGGGACCTCGCCGGGGCGGCCCGGGCCATCGGGGAGACGATGCTGCCCCGGCTGCGCGCGCTGCAGGAACGCAGCGCCGCGGTCGGCGACGTCCGCGGCCGCGGGGCGATGCTCGCCGTCGAGCTGGTCCGGCCCGGCACCACCGAGCCCGACGCCGAGCTCACCGGCCGGTTGGCCAGGGCCTGCCACGCGCAGGGCGTGATCGCGCTGACCGCCGGCACCTTCGGCAACGTGCTGCGCTTCCTGCCGCCGCTGGTCATCGGCCAGGACCTGCTGGCCGAGGCCCTCGACGTGCTGGACGCCGTCTTCGCCGAGCACGCGCCGCCGCGCTGAGCGCCAGCGTGGGCGTGCCGCTCGACCCCCGCACGCCCGTGCTCGTCGGGGTCGGACAGGCTTCCGAGCGCGTCGACGACCCCGGGTACCGGGCACTCCCCGCGGTCGAGCTGGGCGCGGCAGCCGCCCGCGAGGCACTGGCGGACGCGGCCGCGGGCGTGGCGCCCGGCGCGGTGGCGACGGCGATCGACGTCGTCGCCGGGGTCCGGCAGTTCGAGATCTCCTCGCCGCGGGCGAGCGCCCCGCTGGGCCGGTCGGACAACTACCCGCGGTCGGTCGCCCGCCGCCTCGGCGCGGACCCGGCCCGCGCCGTGCTGGAGGTGACCGGCGGGCAGGCGCCGCAGCACCTGGTGACCGAGTTCGCCGGCGCCATCGCCGCGGGGGAGTGCTCGGCGGTGCTGCTGGTCGGGTCCGAGGCGATCTCCACGGTGCGGCGGCTCGCCGTCGCCGCGGACCGGCCGGACTTCACCGAGCACGTCGGCGGCCAGCTGGAGGACCGGGGCTTCGGGCTCGCCGGGCTGGCCGGCCGCCGGCAGGTCGAGCACGGTCTGGTCAGGCCGCCGTCGTACTACGCGCTGTTCGAGAACGCCCGCCGAGCCCGGCTCGGGCAGACGCGCGCGGAGTACGCCCGCGGCATGGGGGAGCTGTTCGCGCCCTTCACCCGGGTCGCCGCGGCCAACCCGCACGCCGCCGCGCCCACCGTGCGGTCTGCCGCGGAGCTGGTCGCACCCGGCCCGCGCAACCGGATGATCGCCGACCCCTACCCGCGCTACCTGGTCTCCCGGGACCAGGTGAACCAGGGCGCGGCGGTGCTGCTGACGTCGGTGGCGGTCGCGCAGCGGCTGGGCGTCCCCCGGGACCGGTGGGTCTTCCTGCACGGGCACGCCGACCTGCAGGAGCGCGACCTGCTGGAGCGGGCCGATCTCGGCCGCAGCCCGGCCGCGGTGCTGGCCGCCGCGCACGCCCTGGAGATCGCTGGCATCGGGGTGGACGAGGTCACCGCGTTCGACCTGTACTCGTGCTTCCCGATCGCGGTGTCCGCCGTCGCCGACGGCCTCGGCCTGCGCCCGGACGACCCGCGCGGGCTGACCCTGACCGGCGGGCTGCCGTTCTTCGGCGGGGCGGGCAACAACTACTCGATGCACGCCGTCGCGGAGGCCGTGCAGCGCGTCCGCGCCGCCCCGGGCGCGTTCGTGTTCGTCGGGGCCAACGGCGGGTTCCTGTCCCGGTACTCGGTCGGGATCTACTCGGCCGAGCCGACCGCCTGGCGTCCCGACGGCAGTGCCCGGTTGCAGGCCCGGATCGACTCGTGGGCGGCGCCGCCGCCGGCCGAGCGCGCCGACGGACCGGCCACGATCGAGACCCACACGGTGGTGTTCGGTCGCGACGGACGCCGCACCGGGGTCGTGATCGCCCGGCTGGCCGACGGCCGCCGGTTCCTGGGCCGGGCCGCCGAGGACGACGTCGACCTGTTCGACCTGCTCACCACGGGCGACCCGGTCGGGCGCACGGTGGTCGCCCGGACGTCCACGCAGGGCCGCACGGTCGTGTCGACGGCTCCCGGCGGCTGATGCCCGCGGACCAGCGGCGGAACCGTCCTGGTCAGTGCACCCTCAAGGAAGGTTATGCTCACCTCTGACCGGGTCGGCGGCCGCCGACCCCCGACGCCGGGAGACGCCGTGCCCCGCCTCAGACTGCCACTGCTGGCCGCCGCCGCGGTCGCGCTGTCGACGATGTTGAGCGCCTGCGGCACGTCGCCCGAGCTCACCATCTACTCCGGACGCAACGAGGAGCTGGTCGGCGGGCTGCTCGAGCAGCTCGAACAGGAGCTCGGCGCCGAGGTCGAGGTCCGCTACGCGGGCAGCGCCGAGCTGGCCGCGCAGCTGCTGGAGGAGGGCGAGGGCACCGAGGCCGACGTGTTCTTCTCCCAGGACGCCGGCGCGCTGGGCGCGCTGGGCGAGGCCGAGCGGCTGGCCCCGCTGCCCCAGGCCACCCTGGACACCGTGCCCGCGGCCTACCGGGCCCAGGACGGCAGCTGGGTGGCGACGTCGGCGCGCTCCCGGGTGCTGGTCTACGACCCCCGCCAGGTCGCCGAGGCCGACCTGCCCGGCACGCTCGACGCGGTCGTCGACCCGCGCTGGCGCGGCCTGGTGGGCTACGCCCCCACCAACGCGTCCTGGCAGGCGTTCGTCACCGGCGTGCGGGTGCTGCGCGGCGAGGACGGCGCCCGGGCCTGGCTGGAGGCCTTCGAGGCGAACGAGCCGGTCCGGCTGGAGAACAACGTCCAGATCCTGGACGCGGTGAACGACGGGCAGCTCGCGTTCGGCCTGTCCAACCACTACTACTGGTACGAACGGGTGGCCGAGGTCGGCGCGGACGCCGTCGCCGCCCGGGTGCACTACGTCCCCGGTGGCGACCCGCTCGGCCTGGTCAACGTGGCCGGGGCCGGCGTGATCGCCGGATCGGACCAGGCGGAGCTGGCCCAGCGCGCGGTGGACTTCCTGGTCTCCGAAACCGCCCAGCAGTACTTCGCCGACGTCACCGCGGAGTACCCGGTCCGGGCCGGGGTGACCTCCGGGGTGCACGACCTGCAGCCGGTCTCCGACCTGCAGCCGCCCGACATCGACCTGTCCGACCTCGCCTCGCTGCAGCAGACCCTGACCCTGCTGCAGGAGACCGGACTGGCATGACCGCACCGCCGGTGCCCGGGCGGGCCCGCCGCCGGCCACGCCCGGTCACCGGTGCCCCACCGGCGCTGCTGGGCGCGGCCGCGGTGGCCGGGCTGCTCGCCGTGGCGCCGCTGGCCTACCTGGCGCTGCGGGCCGCCGAGGCCGGGCCGGCCACGGTGCTGGAGATCGTGCTGCGTCCGCGGACCGGCGAGCTGCTGGTCCGCAGCGCGGGACTGGCCGCGGCGGTGACCGCGGCCTGCGTCCTGGTCGGCGTGGCGACGGCCTACCTGGTCACCGCGACCGACCTGCCCGGGCGGCGGGTGTGGGCGGTGCTGCTGGCGCTCCCGCTGGCGGTGCCGTCCTACGTCGCCGGCTTCACCTGGATCTCCGAGTGGCCCGGGCTGGCCGGGTTCTGGGGGGCGTTCGGCGTGCTCACCGCGGTGAGCTATCCGTTCGTCCTGCTGCCGGTCGCGGCCGCCCTGCGCGGCGGCGGCAGCGCGCTGGAGGAGGTCGCCCGCTCGCTGGGGCACGGTCCCGTGCGGGTGCTGATGCACGTCACGCTGCGCCGGGTGTGGCCGGCGGCCACCGCGGGCGGGCTGCTCGTCGCGCTCTACGTGCTCAGCGACTTCGGGGCGGTGTCGCTGATGCGCTACGACGCGTTCACCCTGGGCATCTACACCAGCTACCGGGCCACCTTCGACCGCACGCCGGCCGCGGTGCTCGGCTGCGTGCTGGTCGTCCTGGCCGCGCTGCTGACCTGGGGGGAGGCCCGCGCCCGCGGTCGGGCGGCGGCGCGGGTCGGGCGCGGCGCGGACCGCCCGCCGGTGCCGGTGCGGCTGGGTGGGTGGCGCCCGGCCGGGCAGCTGGTGGTGGGCTCGGTGGTGGCGGTGGCGCTGGGCATCCCGGCCTACAGCCTGCTGCGCTGGACCCTGGTCGGCACCTCCGGCGGGGTCGACTGGGGCCGGCTCGCCGCGGCGACCGCGGTGACGGTGCAGGTGGCGGCGCTCGGGGCGGTGCTGACCACGGTGCTCGCCGCGCCGGTCGGCATCCTCGCGGCCCGGCACCGGGGGCGGCTGGTGGGGGCCGTGGAGACCGCGGCCTACGCGGGGCACGCGCTGCCGGGCGTCACCGTCGGGCTGGCGCTGGTGTTCGTCGGGATCCGGGTGGTGCCCGGGATCTACCAGGAGACGCCGCTGCTGGTGATCGGTTACGCGGTGCTGTTCCTGCCGCTGGCCGTCGGCGCGGTCCGCACGGCGGTCGCGGCCGCACCGCCGGGGCTGGAGGAGGTGGCGCACTCGCTGGGGCACGGCCGCGTTCGCGCCTTCGTGCGGGTGACCCTGCCGCTGGCGGCGCCGGGCGTGGTCGCCGGGGCGGCGCTGGTGTTCCTGACCGTGGCCAAGGAACTGCCGGTCACCCTGATGCTGCGGCCGACCGGGGCGGACACCCTCGCGGTGCGGCTGTGGAGCCACACCGGGGCCGGCGAGTTCGCCGCGGCGGCGCCGTACGCGGTGGCGCTGGTGCTGGTCGCGGCGGTGCCCACGGTCCTGCTCGACCGGGCGGTGCGGCGGTGAGCGAGCGTGCGAGGGAACCATCGACACAGCGCCTGCGCGAAGCGCCGCCCGAGCTCTGCGAGGGCGTGCGATGAGCTCGCTCGCGGTGCGCGGCGTGGCGGCCGGCTACCCCGGGCTGCCGGTGCTGCGCGGGGTCGACCTCGAAGCGCCCGGGGGCGCGCTGGTGGCCGTGCTCGGCGGTTCCGGCGGTGGCAAGACCACGCTGTTGCGCTGCATCGCCGGGTTCCACCCGGTCGAGGCCGGCACGATCGCACTGGGCGAGCGGGTGGTGGCCGGGCCCGGGGTGGACGTGCGCCCCGAGCGGCGCCGGGTCGGCCTGGTCCCGCAGGACGGGTCGCTGTTCGGCCACCTGAGCGTGGCCGGCAACGTCGGCTACGGGCTCGACCGGGCCGCCCGCCGCGGTGCCCGGGTGGCCGAGATGCTGGAGCTGGTCGGGCTGGGCGGACTCGCCGACCGGATGCCCGCCGAGCTTTCCGGAGGACAGCAGCAGCGGGTCGCCCTGGCCCGCGCGCTGGCTCCCGGCCCGGCCCTGGTGCTGCTCGACGAGCCGTTCACCGCCCTGGACGCCGGGCTGCGCACCGAGGTGCGGGCCCAGGTGGTCGCCGCGTTGCGGGCGGCCGGGGCCACCGCCGTGCTGGTCACCCACGACCAGCAGGAGGCACTGGCGACCGCCGACATCGTCGCGGTGCTCCGGGACGGCCGCGTGGTGCAGGCCGGTCCGCCCCGCGAGATCTACGACGAGCCCGCGGACCTCGGGGTGGCCACCTTCGTCGGGGAGGCGGTGCTGCTGCCCGCCACGGTCGCCGCCGGCTGCGCCGCGACCGCGCTGGGCCGGTTGCCGGTCAGCGGCCCCGACGGGGTCGGGCGGCTGCTGGTCCGCCCCGAGCAGCTGCACCTGGAACCCGCCGACGGCGGTCGGGCCCGGGTCGCCGAGGTGGTCTTCCACGGCCCGGACACGACCGTGCTGCTCGACGTCGCGGGCACCGCGGTCCGTTGCCGGACGACCGACCGGCGGCCCCTGGCGGTCGGCGCGAGCGTCGACGTGCGGGTCACCGGCGCGCTGCGCTTCTACCCGGACTGATCCACCCGGTTGATCCACCCGGACTGATCCACCCGGACTGATCCACCCGGACTGATCCACCCGGACTGA
>DASQMQ010000494.1:0-6312 GCA_035645455.1 Pseudonocardia sp. | reverse complement strand
GGACCGCCCGCGGCGGCCGGTCCGTCCGGTGGTGCCGACGGTGCCGCAGACCACGGCACCACCGGTCACCACCGCGCCCCCGGTCACCACCGCACCGCCCGTCACCACCGCGCCCCCGGTCACCACCGCACCGGTCGACCCGGACGACGAGCCGCCGGACCCGCCCCCGACCGTCCCGCCGCCCAGTCCGGCCGTCCCGCCGGCCGTCCCGCCGCCCGACCCGGCCAGGGACGGCCCTCCCCGGATCTGATCCAGCAGAGCGAGCGGCACCCGGCCCCGGTCCATCGCCGCAGCCCGCCCTCGTGACCGAGCGGCGCTCTCGCCCGGCCGAACCCCGGGCGAGCGCGCCGCTCCTCGCGGGCGGCACCCCGGAAATGCGAAGAACCCCCGTTCCGGCGAACCGGAACGGGGGTTTCGATGTAGCCCCGACGGGATTCGAACCCGCGCTACCGCCTTGAGAGGGCGGCGTCCTAGGCCACTAGACGACGGGGCCATCTGGAACTCGATCAGACTATCAGACCGTCTTGTGGAGTTCCGCTGGGGTACCAGGACTCGAACCTAGACTAACTGAACCAGAATCAGTCGTGCTGCCAATTACACCATACCCCAAGGGCTCACGAGCACCCGGGGTTCCGCTGCCGGAACCGGTGTCCGTGCCCTGCGTGGAACACTCTAGCCGAGGGCCGCGGCGCGCTCCAAACCGGCCCTCAGTCGCCGCAGCGACCGGTCCCGGCCGAGCAGCTCCATCGACTCGTACAGCGGCGGGGACACCGTGCGCCCGCTCACCGCCACCCGGATCGGGGCGAACGCCTTGCGCGGCTTGAGCCCCAGGCCGTCGATCAGGGCGGCCTTGAGCGCCCCCTCGATGTTCTCGCTGGACCAGCCCTCCAACGCGTTCAGGCTGGTCAGAGCCGCCTCCAGGACCGGAGCGGCGGCCACGCCGAGGTTCTTCTGCGCGGCCTCGTCCTCGGCGACGAAGCCGTCTTCGGCGACGAACAGGAAGCGCAGCATCCGGGCCGAGTCGGCGAGCACCACGCTGCGCTCCTGGACCAGCGGGGCCGCGGCGGCGAGCAGGGCGCGCTGCTCGGGCGTCGGCGCCGGGGCCGTCGCGGTGCCGGCGATCACACCCTCGGCGACCAGGTGGGGCTCGACCCGGCGGGCGAACTCCTCGACCGGCAGCGCCCGCAGGTGCGCCGCATTGATGGCCTCGGCCTTCTTCAGGTCGAACCGCGCGGAATTGCCGGACACCCGGGAGACGTCGAATGCGGCGACCATCTCGTCGAGGGTGAACACGTCGCGGTCGTCGGCGATCGCCCAGCCCAGCAGGGCCAGGTAGTTGAGCAGTCCTTCCGGCACGAATCCGCGGTCGCGGTAGTGGAACAGGTTCGATTCGGGGTCGCGCTTGGACAGCTTGCGATTCCCCTCGCCGGTGACCAGCGGCAGGTGCCCGTAGCGGAACGGCCCGTCGCCGATGCCCACCCGCTGCAGCGCCCGCAGCAGCGCGATCTGCCGCGGGGTGGAGGACAGCAGGTCCTCGCCGCGCAGCACGTCGGTGATGCCCATCAGGGCGTCGTCGAGCGGGTTGGTCAGCGGGTAGAGCGGCGAGCCGTCGCCGCGGGCCAGCACGAAGTCCGGCGAGCTGCCGGCCTTGAACGTGATCGGGCCGCGGACCAGGTCGGTGAACGTGATGTCCTCGTCGGGCATCCGCAGCCGGTAGACCGGGGACCGGCCCCCGGCGCGGAACTCCGCCCGCTGGGCGTCGGTGAGGTCGCGGTCGTGGTTGTCGTAGCCGAGCTTGGGGTCGCGACCGGCGGCCCGGTGCCGGGCCTCGATCTCGGCCGCCGCCGAGAACGACTCGTAGACCTCGCCCGCCTCGACCAGCCGGCGCAGCGCGTCGGCGTAGATCTCGCCGCGCTCGCTCTGCCGGTACGGGCCGTGCGGGCCGCCGACCTCGGGTCCCTCGTCCCAGTCCAGGCCCAGCCAGCGCAGCGCGTCGAGCAGGGCGGCGTAGGACTCCGCGGAATCGCGGGCGGCGTCGGTGTCCTCGATGCGGAACACGAACGCGCCGCCGGAGTGCCGGGCGTGCGCCCAGTTGAACAGCGCGGTGCGGATCAGGCCGACGTGCGGGGTGCCGGTGGGCGACGGGCAGAACCGGACCCGGACGGCGGTCGGAGCGGCGTTCGAGGCAGTCATGATGCGGGCCACCCTAGCGAGGCCCGACGCTGGTGCTCCGACCTCGGCCGGGCTATATTTCAACGCATGACGAATAACGAGCGCACGACCTGCCTCGTCGTCGGTGGCGGCCCCGCCGGCCTCGTGCTGGGCCTGCTGATGGCCCGGGCCGGGATCGAGGTCACGGTCCTGGAGAAGCACGACGACTTCCTGCGCGACTTCCGCGGCGACACCGTGCACGCCTCCACCCTGGCCCTGCTCGACGAGCTGGGCCTCGGGGAGCGCTTCGCCGCGCTGCCGCAGCGCCGGCTGGACACGGTGCAGGTGCAGTTCGACCAGGGCACCGCCCGGCTCGGCGACATGAGCCGGCTGCCCGGCGCCCACCGGCACATCGCGCTGGTCCCGCAGTGGGACTTCCTCGACCTGGTCGCCGACGCCGGCGAGGCCGAGCCGACCTTCACCCTGCTGCGCAACGCCGAGGTCGTCGACCTGCTGCGCGACGGCGACCGGATCGCCGGCGCCCGCTACCGGGACCGCACCGACGGCACCGAGCACGAGATCCGCGCCTCGCTGACCGTCGCCTGCGACGGGCGCGGGTCAGCGGTGCGGGCCGCGGCCGGGCTGCGCCCGCGCGGGTTCGGCGTACCGATCGACGTGTGGTGGTTCCGGCTGGCCCGCCACGAGGGCGATCCGGCCGGCGGGGTCGGGCGGGTCTCGGCCGGCCACTTCATGGTCATGATCGACCGCGGGGACTACTGGCAGTGCGGCTACCTGATCGGCAAGGGCACCGACGTCGAACTGCGCGCGGCCGGGATCGCCGCGTTCCGCGACCGGCTGGCCGGGCTGCAGCCGTGGATCGCCGACCGGGTCGGCGCCCTGGAGTCCTTCGACGACGTCAAGCTGCTCACCGTCGAGCTCAACCGGCTGCGCCGCTGGTACGCCGACGGGCTGCTGCTGATCGGCGACGCCGCGCACGCGATGTCCCCGGTCGGCGGGGTCGGCATCAACCTGGCCATCGCCGACGCCGTGGCCACCGCCCGGCTGATCGCCCCGGCGCTGCGCTCGGGCGGGATCGTCGGACCGGCCCAGCTGCGCCGGGTGCAGCTGCGGCGGTGGTGGCCGACGGTGCTGATCCAGGGTGGCCAGCGGGTGATCCACAAGGTGATCCTGGGTGTGCGGGCGGCAGGGCCCGGGAACGCCGCGGCCACACCGCGGCCCCCCGTCGGGATGCTCGACACCGGCCGGTCCGCGGGCGTCCGGCTGCCGCTGCCGCTGCGCATCGTCGGCCGGTTCCCGCGGTTGCAGGGCATCCCGGCCCGGCTGGTGGCGATCGGCCCGCTGCCCGAGCACGCCCCCGACTGGGCCCGCCGCCCGGCCGGCGACACCACTCGTGCGTGAGTTCCACGGCCTGAGCCGTGGAACTCACGCACGACCCACCTCGGCGATGCCGGTCTCCCCGATCACCCGGAACCCGACGCGGCGGTAGACGCGGGCGGCGGCCTCGTCGCCGGCGGCCAGGAAGACGACCTCGGCCCCGGCGGCCCGGGCCGCGGCGGCCAGCGTCGCGGTCACGGCCGCGGCCAGGCCCCGTCCGCGGTGGGCGGCGAGCGTGCCGATCCCGACCAGCTCGACGACGTCCCCCGCGCGCTGCGCCGACCCGCCCGCCACCGGCCCGTCCGGCCCCACCACCAGCAGCCGGGCCAGCCGTCCAGCGGCCAGGTCGGCGCGCAGCGCGGTCGCCTCCGATGCCGACAGCGCGCCCGGCGGCGGGTAGCCGAACGCCTGGGCGACCACCGAGTGCAGGGCATGCGCGGCCGCCACCAGGTCGCCGTCGGCCGGGCCCAGCAGCCGCCCGACGCACCCCGGGGGGAACGGGACCGGCAGCGGGTCGCCGTCCAGCACCAGCAACGGGCACAGGCTGACCCGCAGCCCGGTCGCCCGCACCGCATCCAGCACGGTCGGAGCCGCCGCGGGCACCCACTCGACGCTCTCCGGCACCCGCAGCGCCCGCTGCCGGGTCCGCATCCGGACCACGTCCTCGGCCCGCACGGGCCCGCCACCGGGGACCGGACGGGCGTAGAACGGCCAGCCCGGTCCGCTGCGCACGAACAGCCGCAGCGGCCCGTCGTCGACGGCCTCCGCCCAGCGGCGGGGCACGGCGTCGCAGAACCGGTCGATCCGGTCCAGCACGCGGCTCACGGAGGGATCCACGGGAGGCAATCCTGGTCCGGCCGGATCGTCGGCACCACGGGCGGTCAACCGGCTGTGTAGTACTCCTCCGCCCTGGCCGGGATCCGCCCGTCCGGGAACAGCGCGCCGACCTGGGTGCGGTAGCCCTCGATCAGCGGGCGCTTGAGCGTCGGGTCGTCCGGGCACACCCACCGGCGCAGCCGGTGCGCGGCGAGGAACGCCGGTTCGGGCCTGCACCGCTCGACGTAGGGGAAGTCCGCGTAGTACACCACCCGGTCGCCCAGCAGCGGGCCGACCGCCCGGACCAGCAGGTGGTCCACGTGCCGGCCGACGCCCAGGGGGCAGAACACCACCTGCGCGCGGGTGCCGGCCACCAGCTCGGCCACCTGGTCGACGATCCGACCGGCCAGGTCGTGCTCGGCCGCGGCCACCCGACCGCGGGCGATGTCGAACCGGAACGTCGGGTAGCGGTGGGTCAGCTCGGGCGCCACCGCGGCCACCCGGCGCAGCACCCCGGCCGGGCCGCGGCGGGTGCGGAACAGCGCGTCGCGCCGGCCCAGGTGCACCGGCTCGGCACCGGCCGCCCGGACCACCTCGACGTCCTCGGCCCGACGGGCGGCGAACAGCTCCTCGGCCCCGGTCGCCGTGCACTGGCGCAGGAACGACCGGGCGGCCCGGGTGTGCGGGCCCGGCGCCGCGGCGCTGAACACGGTGGCCACGGTGGCCCGGCCGGCGGTCGCGGCCCGGCCGAGCAGCACCCCGCAGGACAGCACCGCGTCGTCCAGGTGCGGGGACAGGAACAGGCTCGGGGCGCCGTCGAGCACCGCGGCCACCGGCCCGGGAACCTCCGCCGCGCTCATCGGCCGGCCTCGGCGAGGACCGCGCGGTACACCGCGTCCTGCCGGCCGGCCAGCACGTCCCAGTCGAACCGGGTGGCGAACCGGCGCCCGGCGGCCCCGGCCGCGGTGGCCAGTTCCGGGTCCGCGCAGGCCGCCAGGATCCGCTCGGCCAGCGCCGGCACGTCGAACGGGGGCACCCGCCAGCCGCAGCCGTCGGGCACCACCTCGCACAGCCCGGGGATGTCGAAGGCGACCACCGGGGTGGCCGCGGCCAGGGCCTCCAGCGCGACCATGCCGAACGTCTCGTGCCGGGACGGCACCACGACCACCCGGGCGTCGGCCAGCAGCCGGCGCTTGGCCGCGCCGCGGACCCAGCCGGCGAACCGGACCCGGTCGGTCAGCCCGAGCCGGGCCACCTCGCGGCGCACCCGCTCCGCGTCCGGGCCGCCGCCGGCCACCACCAGGTCGCCCTCGACCTCGCGGTGCACCCCGGCCCACGCCTGCAGCAGCAGGTCCAGGCCCTTGCCGCCGAACTCCAGCCGGCCCAGGAACACCACGTCCCGGCCCGGGCGCTGGGCGGCGGTGAACGCCTCGGGCTCCACCCCGTTGCCGATCACCTCGACCGCGGCCGCCGGGTTCATCGCGCGCAGCTTCTCGGCGGTGCCCTGCGACACCGCGACCAGCCGGTGGTGGCTGCGCACCCCGGCCCGCTCGACCAGGTGCAGCGGCAGCCGGTACTGGCGGCTCTTGTCCGCCGCGTGCAGCCACTGCACCACGCCGACGGTGGGCCGGCCGGTCCAGCGCGGCGCGGCCATCGAGGAGAACGGCGCGAAGAAGTCCTCGACGACCAGGTCGGCGGGCAGCCGGCGGGCGGCCGCGGGCAGCCCCTGCACGTAACCGAGCAGCCGGGTCCACCGGTTGCCCCCGGTGCCGGGGCCGACGTGCAGGTAGCGCACCCCGTCCTGGACCCGGTCGGCGCAGCCGGGGAACCGGGTGGTCAGCACGGTGACCTGGTGACCGCGGGCGACCAGCCGCCGGTCGATCTCGTGGGTGCGGACCGAACCGCCGCCCGCGCCAGGCATCTCGGGGTCCTCGAACCCCAGGTGCAGCA
>DASQMQ010000493.1:0-6271 GCA_035645455.1 Pseudonocardia sp. | reverse complement strand
GGATCGCGGCACTACGGCCAGGCCGACGGGCACTGATCTCCGAGCCGTCGCTTCACTTGCTGCCCACCTTGCTGCCCGCCGTCCGGGCGGACCGCCGCGACGGCCCGCTCCGGCGGGCGTGACCGCCGGGCGGTGTCATCGGGATCAGGCGTGCGCCTTGCCGGCCGCCCGCTTCGGGAGGAGGTGCATGACTGCGACGATGACCGCACCCACGACGGCTCCGGCGATGGCCGAGCCGACGGTGTTGGTGAGCCACCCGAGGAACCCCCCGAGCGGCCCGGTGGCGTCGTGCACGAGCACCTCGAGGTGGTGCACGAGCGCGTAGGGCGGGGCGAAGCCGAGCTCGTCGACGCCCACGAGCAGGATGTGCCCGCCGACCCAGAGCATCGCGACGATGCCCACGGTGGACAGGACCGAGAGCACGATCGGCATCGCCCGGACCAGCCCGCGCCCCAACGCGCTCACCGGCCCGGAACCCCGCTTCGCCAGCGCCAGCCCCACGTCGTCCATCTTGACGATCAGGGCGACCACGCCGTAGACGAGCACCGTGATGGCCACGGCGACCACCAGCAGGATGATGGTCCGGGACCAGAAGCCTTCGGACGCGACCTCGTTGAGCGAGATGACCATGATCTCGGCGGACAGGATGAAGTCGGTCCGCACCGCGCCCGCGACGACCTTCTTCTCGTGGGCGGCCGGGTCGGCGGCCACGGACTCCTTGGTCTCCTGCGGTGCGGGGTGGTGCCCGGAGAGGTACTCCCAGATCTTCTCGGCACCCTCGTAGCAGAGGTAGGCGCCGCCCACCATGAGGATGGGCGTGAGCAGCCACGGCGCGAACTGGCTCAGCAGCAGCGCGGCCGGGAGGATGAACAGCAGCTTGTTGCGCAGCGAGCCCCGGGCGATCCGCCCGATGATCGACAGCTCCCGCTTCGGCTCCAGTCCCTGCACGTACCGCGGGGTGACAGCGGCGTCGTCGACGACGACCCCGGCCGCCTTGACCCCCGCGCGACCGGCGGCACCCGCGATGTCGTCGAGCGACGCCGCGGAGATCCGGACGAGCGCGGCGACGTCGTCGAGCAGCGCGAAGAGCCCGCTCATCGGGTCGATGTCCGATGGGATGCCATGACCTGCACGCCCAGACGGTACCCGGGACCGACCGCCGCTACTCGCGTCGGCACCGGTCTCGGTCCGGTCACTGCGCCCGGCGCGCAGGTGCGGACGCCGGAGCCGGGCGGGCCGGCCCCGACCGCATCCGGTCCACCTCGACGCCGGGGACGTGCGTGCACGGGCCGTGACCCTGGATCTCCCCACCGGGGCCTGGGCCGCCGCCGCGCCGGGGGCTCGAGCGGTCAGGAAGCGGGACTCCGGGGCTCCGCGGGTCCGTCGTCCGTCGGGTCGATCGGCAGTACCCGGTCGTAGAGCCGCGCCACCCGCGCCAGGGGCACCGGCGGGCGGACGCACTCGGCGCCGACGACCAGCAGGTAGAGCATCAGCCCCAGGTCGTCGGCCTCGTCGTCGTCGCTGATCTCCCGGCACAACCCGCGCAGGTAGGCGATGCGGGTGGCATCGACGCGCGACTGCGCCGCGTCGACCTCCGGGTCCTCCAGCGCCCACGACCGGATCGCGGTCTCCAGTGCCGGTCCCTCGTCCTGCGCCACCGCCAGCTCGATCAGCCGCCGCAGCCGCCCCCGGGCGCCGGCCACCTCCTGCTCGACGAGCTGGATGTAGCGCGAGGTGTGCTCGGCCTCGAAGTGGGCCATCAGCGCGGTGACGTAGCCCGCGGTGCCGCCGAAGTGGTGGTAGAAGGAGCCCTTGGTCAGGCCCATCCGCGTGGTCAGCTGATCGATGGTCAGCGCCCGCGCGCCGAGTTCGGCCACCACCTCCAGGCCCGTGTCCAGCCACTCCCGCCTGCTCGCCACGTTCCGGACCATACCGTCTTGTATGCGCGGCCCGGCCGCCGTACCGTACCGGATGGTATGGAAGCCGTACCCCGGCACGGCCGGACGGGCCGCCGGTCCGGGCCGGCACCGACTTGCTCGCCACCGCGCGACGCAGGAGAGAGGCAGTGCCATGTCCTTCGGATCCGTCGCCGTCCACCACCGGGCGCACGCGCCCGCTGAGGTGCTCGTCGTCCGTCGTCGCGGCACCACGACGAGCGGACACCTCCGATGATCAAGTGGGCTGGCTGGCTCATGGCGCTCTACGGAGCCGCGCACACACTGGGCGCCCTGACGGTGGAGGGCGCCGCCCTGCACGCCGGGGCGTGGTTCAGCGGGCAGTTGTGGGGCGACGACCTCGCCGCCATGAGCCCGGCCAACAGCGCGTACTGGCTGAGTCTGGGCAGCTTCGGCGTGCCGCTGGTGCTGATCGGCGCGGTCGTGCTGTGGCTGGACCGCCGCGGCATCACCCCGCCCCCCTTCATCGCCTGGACGTTGGGGATCCTGACCGCGGTCGACGCGGTGGTCAACCTGCCCTCGCCGTGGCCGGTCCTGCTGCTCGCGAACGTCCTGCTGCTGGTCGGGACCCGTAGGGCGGGGCGCGATCACCGGATGCCGGGAGCAGTCGTCCCGCCGGTGGGTCGGGGACTGCGAGACGGAGGAGCGGCCTGATGCCGCGGATGACGAGCGGTCCGCAACCGCACAGCCCGGTCCGCGCCGATCTCGGCAAGGACCCGTCCGAGGTCGCCGCGATGTTCGACGGCGTCGCCCGTCGCTACGACCTGATGAACACGGTCTTCACGGCCGGGCAGGACCGGCGGTGGCGACGACTCACCCGCCGGGCCCTGGCGCTGCGCCCGGGGGAGCGGGTGCTCGACGTGGCCGCGGGTACGGCGGTGTCCACCGACGAGCTGCGGCAGTCGGGCGCGTGGTGCCTCGCCGCCGACTTCTCGCTCGGGATGCTGACCGCCGGGGCGGCGAGGGAGGTGCCGAAGGTCGCTGCCGACGCGTTGCACCTCCCGTTCCGCGACGGGGCGTTCGACGCGGTGACGATCACGTTCGGGCTGCGGAACGTCGCCGACGTGCAGCGGGCCCTGCGGGAGTTCGCCCGGGTGACCCGGCCCGGCGGGCGCCTGGTGGTGTGCGAGACCGGGAGCCCCCGGTGGGCGCTGGTCCGCCTGGCGCGCGATGCGGGCCTGAAGCACGTCATCCCGGCGGTAGCCCGGCGCGTGTCGAGCAATCCGGCTGCCTACGACTACCTCGCCGAATCGGTGGGCGCCTGGTCCGCGCAGCCCCGGCTCGCCGACCTCATCGCCGAGGTCGGCTGGGAGCGGGTCGGCCGCCGCGACCTCGCGCTCGGTGCGGTGGCGCTGCACCGCGCCTACCGGCGCGGGTCCGGCGAGGTCCCGGCGGCCACCGGGGCGCCCGGGGGCTGATCACCTGGCGCGCACGCCCCGGTTCACCGTGCGGGGTCCCGGACCGCCCGGTCCCGCGGCCCTGGACAGACCGGCGGGACCGCGCGAGGGTGGCCGGGGGGAGGGGGTCGGATGTCCGCCGCCACGCACCTCGACGCCGCGCACCGGGCCGACGTCGTGATCATCGGTGCCGGCATCATGGGTGCCAGCACCGCCTACCACCTGGCCCGGGCCGGGGTCACCGACGTGGTCGTGCTGGAGGCCGGCCGGATCGCCGGCGGGTCGTCCGGCAAGCCGCTGGGCGGGGTCCGCGTCCAGTTCTCCGACCCGGCGAACATCGAGCTGGGGCTGCGCAGCCTGCACGCCTACGGCCGCTTCGACGAGGAGCTCGGTGTCGACATCGGCCTGCGGCGCGTCGGCTACCTGTTCGCGCTGCGGGATCCGGCCGACGTGGCGCCCTTCGAGGCCGGCATCACCCTGCAGAACGAGCTCGGCGCCGTGAGCCGGGTGGTGGCCCCCGCCGAGGCGACGCGGCTGTGCCGCTACCTCGACCCCTCGTCCCTCGTCGCCGCCGCGTGGTCGCCCGGCGACGGGTTCGCCCGGCCCGCCGCCGCCGTCCACGGGTACCTCGACGCCGCGACCGCACTGGGGGTGTCCGTGCGGACGGGAGCGCGGGTGGTGGCGATCGACGGCGGGGCGGCGGCTCGTGCCGGGCATGTCCGACCCCGCCCAGCCCGTCGGGTTCGACTGCGCCGTCACCGACGCCTGGCACCCCGGGCTCCGCACGGCGCTGTCGTCGTTCGCCCCCGAGCTCGCCGGGGTGCCCGGTCGTCGGCGGCTGGGCCGGCCTGTACGAGATGACGCCCGACTGCAACGGGCTGATCGGCGAGGCGGGCCCGGGCTTCCGCTTCCTGTACGCCGCGGGTTTCTCCGGGCACGGCTTCCTGCAGGGGCCCGCCGTCGGGGAGAGCGTGCGCGACCTCTACCTGGGGCACCCGCCCGCGGTCGACGTGTCGTGCTTCGACGCGCGGCGGTTCGACCGCCCGTCGGTGCGCACGGAGCTGGGCATCATCTGAGCAGCGGTCGTCCGCACCGCGCTCACCGGGCTGCGAGCAGCTCGGCCGGATCGGTGAAGGGCAGCTCGTGGGCTTCGGCGACCGGGCGGGTGACCAGCTTCCCGTCCAGGGTGCTCAGGCCAAGGCGCAGAGCCGGATCGGTCTCCACGGCGCCGCGCACGCCGTGCCGCGCCACCCGGACCAGGTAGGGCAGCGTGGCCGAGGTCAGCGCCAGGGTCGAGGTGCGGGCCACCGCCCCGGGGATGTTGGCCACGCAGTAGTGGATCACCCCTTCCTCGACGTAGGTGGGGTCGGAGTGGGTGGTCGGGCGGCTGGTCTCGAAGCACCCGCCCTGGTCGATGGCGATGTCGACGACCACGCTGCCCGGCCGCATCGCGGCGATCATCTCCCGGCTGACCAGCTTGGGCGCCTTCGCGCCGGGGACGAGGACCGCGCCGATCACGACGTCGGCCTCGGCGACGTAGGCGGCGGTGCGGGCCCGGTTGGGGGTGACGAGGTCCAGCCGGCCGCCGAAGATGTCGGACAGGTAGGCCAGCCGGGCCGGGTTGGTGTCCAGGACCCGGACGATGGCCCGCATCCCCAGCGCGATCTTCGCGGCCTCGGTGCCGGAGACCCCGCCGCCGATGATGAGGACCTTGGCCGCGGGGGTGCCGGGCACCCCGCCGAGCAGGATCCCGGCCCCGCCGGCCGGGCTCTCCAGGTGGTGCGCCGCGGCCTGCACGGCCATCCGGCCGGCGACCTCGCTCATCGGGGTCAGCAGCGGCAGCTTGCCGTCGGCGGTCTGCACGGTCTCGTAGGCGATGGACTCGATCCGGCGTTCGACGAGGAACTCGGTGAGCCCGCGGTCGGCGGCCAGGTGCAGGTAGGTGAACAGCTGCTGGCCCGCGCGGAAGCGGTGGTACTCCGCCGGCACGGGTTCCTTGACCTTGACGATCAGGTCGGCCGCGGCGAAGACGTCGTCGGCGGCGGGGACGACCTCGGCGCCCGCGCCGGCGTACTCGTCGTCGGGGAACCCGACCGCGGCCCCGGCCCCGGCCTGCACGAGGACCCGGTGACCGTCGTGGACCAGCTCGACCACCCCGTCGGGGGTGAGGGCGACCCGGTTCTCGTTGTCCTTGATCTCGCTGGGTACTCCGACGACGAGCGTGCTCATGGCGTGCCTCCGCAGGCTGGGTGGGGACGGTCGGGTGGGGACGGTGCTGCCCGCATCAGACCAGGCCGTGGGCCTCGGTGCGGGTGCGGTGCCGGATCTGTTCCGGTCCGCGGGCTACCGGAGGCCGGCGAGCAGGCCCAGCGCCAGCAGCTTGAGCAGCCAGTCCCCGCCGTGCAGCGCGGCCGGCCGTACCGGCGTGCCCTCGTGCACCACCGCACCGGTCCACAGCACCAGCGGGAACCCGACCCACAGCGCCAGGCCGAGCAGCAGACCGCCGCCCCCGCTGTCGGTGCCGGTGGCGGCGGCCAACCCGAGGACCACGACGGCCAGCGCCAGGCCGCGCAGCACCTCGGCGGCATCGTCCACCAACGCACCGCGACCGGCGCCGCGTCGGCACCGCGGGCTGCGGCCAACCGGTTCCCGAGGACGGCGTAGTACGCCGCGCCGAGCACGAAGCACAGCGCGGCCGCCGCCAGGACCTGCACCACGTCCAGCTCAGGCATCGACGGCACCACCCTCGAGCTGCGCCTCGAGGGTGGCCAGCCGCTCGCGCCACCACGCCTTGGTGCGCTCGGCCGCGTCGGCGTCGGGCAGCCGGGAGTGGGAGACGGTGACCGTGCTGCGCCCGTCCGGCTTGCTGTCGACGACGACGTGCACCCGGGTCCCGTCGTCGGCCCGGTCGAAGCGGAC
>DASQMQ010000492.1:0-9219 GCA_035645455.1 Pseudonocardia sp. | reverse complement strand
TCAGAACAGCACGGTGGCGAAGCTGGCGATCTGGGTGAAGCCGATGCGGCGGTAGGCGGCCCGGGCGACGTGGTTGAAGCCGTTGACGTACAGGCTGGCCACCCGGCCCATGCCGGCCAGCCGCTCGGCGACGGCCGCGGTGCCGGCCGTGCCCAGCCCGTGCCCGCGCCGCTCGGGGTGCACCCAGACCCCCTGGATCTGCCCCACCTGCGAGGACAGCGCGCCGATCTCGGCCTTGAACACCACCTGGTCGCCCTCGAACCGGGCGAACGCCCGGCCGGCCGCGACCAGCTCGGCCACCCGCGAGCGGTAGCCCGCACCGCCGTCGCCGAGCCGCGGGTCGACGCCGACCTCCTCGGTGAACATCGCGATCGCCGCCGGCAGGTAGCGCTCCAGCTCGTCGGGCCGCACCGGGCGCACGTACGGATCGGGTGCGGTGACCGGCGGCCCGGCCAGCGCCATCAACGGCTGGTCCGCGCGCACCTCGCGGGCGGGCGCCCAGTGCCCGGCCAGGTCGTCCCACAGCGGCAGCACCAGCTCGGCCCGACCGACCAGCGACGAGCAACCGCGCCCGTGCCGGCGCGCCCGGTCGGCGAACGCGCGCAGCGCCGAGCGCTCACCGCGCAGCGGCACCAGGTTCGCCCCGGAGAAGCACAGCCCGTCCAGCCGGGAGCCGACCGCCCACAGCTCACCGCCGAGCCGCCACGGGTCGAGCCCGGCGATCTCGACCCGCGCGGCGACCATGCAGGCGGCTACCGGATCGCTCTCCAGCAGCGCGCGCACCCCAGCGCGGTCCCGGTCGTCGAGCAGCCGCGCCCCGGCAACACGAAGCACTCTGCCACGATGCCAGACGGCCACCGATGTTCCTACGACCGGATCGTCCGGGTGCGTTGCGTCAGCCCACCGTCACCTGCGGCTCGCCGTCGGCCTCCATCGTCTCGGCGATCTTCATCGCCTCCTCGATCAGGGTCTCCACGATCGCGTGCTCGGGCACGGTCTTGATCACCTCGCCGCGGACGAAGATCTGCCCCTTGCCGTTGCCCGAGGCCACCCCCAGGTCGGCCTCGCGGGCCTCCCCCGGGCCGTTGACCACGCAGCCCATCACGGCCACCCGCAGCGGCACCTCCATGCCGGTGAGCCCGGCGGTGACCTCGTCGGCCAGCTTGTACACGTCGACCTGGGCCCGCCCGCACGACGGGCAGGACACGATCTCCAGCTTGCGCGGGCGCAGGTTGAGCGACTGCAGGATCTGGGTGCCGACCTTGATCTCCTCGACCGGCGGGGCGGACAGCGAGACCCGGATGGTGTCGCCGATGCCCTGGCGCAGCAGCGCGCCGAACGCCACCGCGGACTTGATCGTGCCCTGGAACGCCGGGCCGGCCTCGGTGACCCCGAGGTGCAGCGGGTAGTCGCACTGCTCGGCCAGCAGTTCGTAGGCGCGCACCATGACCACCGGGTCGTTGTGCTTCACCGAGATCTTGATGTCGTGGAAGTCGTGCTCGGCGAACAGGCCCGCCTCCCACATCGCCGACTCGGCCAGCGCCTCCGGGGTGGCCTTGCCGTACTTCTGCATCAGCCGCTTGTCCAGCGAGCCGGCGTTGACCCCGATCCGGATCGGGGTGCCGTGGTCGCGGGCCGCGGCGGCGATCTCCTTGACCTGGTCGTCGAACTTGCGGATGTTGCCCGGGTTCACCCGGACCGCCGCGCAGCCCGCCTCGATCGCGGCGAAGACGTACTTGGGCTGGAAGTGGATGTCGGCGATCACCGGGATCTGCGACTTGCGGGCGATCGCCGGCAGCGCGTCGGCGTCGTCCTGGCTCGGGCAGGCCACCCGGACGATGTCGCAGCCCGCCGCGGTCAGCTCGGCGATCTGCTGCAGCGTCGCGTTCACATCGGAGGTCAACGTGGTGGTCATGGACTGCACCGAGATCGGGTGGTCCGAGCCGACGCCGACCGAGCCCACCATCAGCTGACGGGTCTTGCGCCGGTCGGCCAGCGTGGGGGCGGGCGGGGTAGGCATGCCAAGCGAGACGCTCACCGCTCCAGTATCCCCACCGGTGATCGGCGCCGCCGCTGCGCGTGTCCGGAAGCACCCTCAGGTGCGCCCGGCGTCCTCCTGGGCGCGGCGCAGGGTGCGCGAGTGCGGCAGCCAGGTGGCCAGCTCGACTGGCCAGCCGTCGGTGGCCAGCACGTCGACCACGGCCGGGTCGTCGTCGAGCACCGAGACGACCTCGCGGGTCCGGCCGAGGCGGCGCAGCACCTCGCGCTTGTAGAACCGGGCCGGGCGGTGGTCGTCGTCCGGGCGCATCAGCAGCGGGCCGGTGGGCAGCTCGTGCCGGGCCAGCCAGTGCTCGGTGAGCCGGCGGTTCCGCTCCGGGCGACCGGTCAGGTAGACCACGTCGTGGTCGTCGAGCGCGGCGCGCAGCCGCTCGACGCCCTCGACGAGCACCGGATCGCGGTCGGCGGCCCGGAAGAACCGCTCCCAGCGCTGCGGCCGCTCCTGCAGGTGGTGCAGCCGGTGCCGGACGTCGGCCAGCACCCCGTCGATGTCGAACACGGCCAGCGGCCGCGGCGCGAGCTCGCCCGCCGGTTCGCTCACTGGAACAGCCGCACGGGGTTGATCACGTCGGCGACCAGCAGCAGCCCGCTCCAGGCGATGAACACCAGCGCGACCACGTAGGCCACCGGCATCAGCTTGGCCACGTCCACCGGGCCGGGGTCGGGCCGCCCGCGCAGCCGGGCGATCCGCTTCTTGATCGCCTCCCAGATCGCCGGGAAGATCTGCCCGCCGTCCAGCGGCGGGATCGGCAGCAGGTTGAACAGGAACAGCGAGATGTTCACCGCGGCCAGCAGCTGCAGGAAGAACGCGATCTCCTGGCCGACCGGGATGTCCTGGGCCAGGATCTCGCCGCCGATCCGGGACACCCCGACCACCCCGACCGGGCCGTTGACGTCGCGCTCCTCGCCGAGGAACACCGCGCCGAACAGCGCCGGCACCCGGGACGGCAGCTGCACGATCGCCTCGCCGGTGCGGCTGATCACCGTGCCGATCTGGTCGGCCACCGCCGGCAGGTCCTGGCGCTCGACCACCCGCAGCGGTGACAGGCCCAGGAAGCTGGCGTCGACGAGGGTCTCGCCGTCGTCGAGGTCGCGCAGCTGGGTGGTGATCAGCGTCGGGGCCAGGTCGAGCAGCTGCCCGTCGCGCTCCACGGTCACGGTGACCGTGCCGGACGCGCCGCGGATGGCCTCCTGCAGGTCGCGCCACTCCGCGTAGGGCTGACCGTCGAAGGCCACGATCCGGTCCCCCGGCCGGAAGCCGGCCTCGGCGGCCGGGGTCAGCGGCGCACCGGGCGGACACTCGGTCGCGGCCGCGTTGCTCGCGGTGGCCGGCAGCACGCACTTGCTGACCTCGAAGACGGTGGGAACGTAGGTCGGCACGCCGAACCCCATCAGCACGATCGCGAACAGCACGACGGCCAGGATCAGGTTCATGAACGGCCCGGCGAACATCACGATCACGCGCTTCCACGGGGCGCGCAGGTAGAACTGCCGGTGCGCGTCCTCGGGACGGACGTCCATCGCGGACTGCCGCCGGGCGTCGTCCATCAGGCCCTGGAACGGCCCGGTGCGCCGGGACCTGCCCAGGGTGCCCGTCCCGGGCGCCGGCGGGATCATCCCGATCATGCGGATGTAGCCGCCGAGCGGGATCGCCTTGAGCCCGAACTCGGTCTCGCCGACCCGGCGCGACCACAGCGTGCGGCCGAACCCGACCATGAACTCCGGCACCTTGATGCCGAACCAGCGGGCGGTGGTGAAGTGCCCGAGCTCGTGCCAGGCCACCGAGATCAGGATCCCCACGAAGAAGATCACGATCCCCAGCAGGGTCATCATGTGCTGACTCCAGGTCCGGTCGGGCGGACGCCCGCGGCGGCGGCGTTGCGGGCCGCGCGGCGGGCGTAGGCGCGGGCCCACTCCTCCGCGGCGAGCACGTCGGCCACCGTAGCGGGGTCGCCGGTCCACCCGTCCGCGGCGTCCAGCACCTCCTCGAGCACGTCGGTGATGGCCAGGAACGACAGCCGCCCGGCCACGAACGCCCCGACCACCTCCTCGTTGGCCGCGTTCAGCACGGCCGGCAGGCAGCCGCCGGCGGTGCCCGCGCGGCGGGCCAGCCGCACCCCGGGCAGCGCGTCCTCGTCGAGCGGCTCGAAGGTCCAGCTCTGCGCGGTGTCCCAGCGGCACGGCCGGGCCGCCCCGGGCACCCGGTGCGGCCAGCCCAGGGCCAGCGAGATGGGCAGCACCATGTCCGGCGGGCTGGCCTGGGCCAGCGTGCTGCCGTCGACGAAGGTGACCATCGAGTGCACCACCGACTGCGGGTGCACCACGACGTCGATGCGGTCGTAGGGCACCCCGAACAGCAGGTGCGCCTCGATCACCTCGAGCCCCTTGTTGATCAGGGTGGCCGAGTTGATGGTGATCACCGGGCCCATCGTCCAGGTGGGGTGGGCCAGCGCCTGCTCGACGGTGACCGCGTGCAGCTCCTCGCGCCGGCGGCCGCGGAACGGCCCGCCGGAGGCGGTGAGCACCAACCGGTCGACCTCCTCGGCCCGGCCGCCGCGCAGGCACTGGGCCAGCGCCGAGTGCTCGGAGTCGACCGGCACGATCTGCCCGGGCGCCGCCGCCCCGGTGACCAGCGCGCCGCCGGCGACCAGGGACTCCTTGTTGGCCAGCGCGAGCACCGCGCCGGCGTCCAGGGCGGCCAGCGTGGGACCCAGCCCGACCGATCCGGTGATCGCGTTGAGGACCGTGTCGGCCCCGGAGGTCGCGGCCAGCTCGGTGGCCGCGTCGGGACCGGCGAGCACCTCCACGCCGGGGAGCAGGCCGCGCAGCTCGTCGGCGCGGTCGGCGCGGGCCACCGCGACCCGGCGCACGCCGTGCTCGCGGGCCTGCCGGGCGAGCAGCGCCGGGTCGCCGCCGCCCGCGGCCAGCCCGGCCACGGTGAACCGGTCGCGGTCGCCCGCGATCAGGTCCAGCGCCTGGGTGCCGACGGAACCCGTCGAACCGAGCACGAGAACAGAACGGCTGGTGGTCATCCTCCCCATCATCCTCCGGCCGGTGTTGTGCGACGATGAGCCCGGTAACCAGGTGATCAGGAGGACGGCGTGGCGAGGAACTCCCGAGAGCTGGCACGGCGGCCCGCGGTCGATCCGACCGAGGAGCCGTCGACGCAGTGGGGCTGGCACGGCAGCTTCCCCAAGGGGGAGGTCATCGGCGGTGTGGTGAGCATCGTCTTCCTGCTGCTGTTCGCCATCGGCCCGTACCAGAGCCGCACCCAGGACCTGTGGCTGATCGGCACCGCCCTGGTCATCGCGCTGCTGCTGGTCCGGAAGGCCGTCGCGCGGCGCAACTCCTGGCGGCGCTGAGGCCGCGCGGTGGCCGGGCCCGCCATCGAGCTGCCGGTCGGTGACCGCACCGTCCGACTGAGCAACCCCGACCGGGTGTACTTCCCGGCCCGCGGGGAGACCAAGCTCGACCTGGCCCGGTACTACCTCGCGGTCTCCGACGGCATCGTGCGCGCCCTGCGCGACCGACCCTGCATGCTGCACCGCTTCCCCACCGGGGTCACCGGGGAGAAGGTGCACCAGAAGCGGTTGCCCCGCGGCGCCCCCGACTGGATCGAGACCGTCCGGGTGGACTTCCCGCGCTGGGGCCGGCACGCCGACGAGCTGTGCGTGCAGCACCCGGCCGACGTGGTCTGGGCGGTGCAGATGTCCACCGTGGAGTTCCACCCCTGGAACTCCCGGCGGGCCCACGTCGAGCAGCCCGACGAGTGGCGCATCGACCTCGACCCGATGCCCCGGGCCGGCTACGCGGACGTGCGCCGGGTGGCCCACGTCGCGCACGAGGTGCTCGACGAGCTGGGCGCGACCGGCTGGCCCAAGACCTCCGGCGGCAAGGGCATGCACGTCTACGTGCGGATCGCCCCGGAGCACGGCTTCTCCGACGTGCGCCGGGCCGCGCACGCCTTCGCCCGCGAGGTGGGTCGGCGCTGCGACCTGGTCGACCTGACCTGGTGGCGCAAGGACCGCGATCCGGCGTCGGTGTTCGTGGACTACAACCAGAACGCCCGCGACCACACCATCCGCAGCGCCTACTCGGTGCGCGGGGTGGCCGAGGCGGTGGTGTCCACCCCGATCCGCTGGGACGAGGTCGACGACGCCGTCCCCGACGACTTCACCATCGCCACCGTGCCGGCCCGGTTCGCCGAGCTGGGCGACCTGCACGCCGGCATCGACGACGCGGTGTTCCCCATCGACGAGCTGCTGGAGTGGGCGGACCGGGATGCCCGCGACGGGGCCGAGGAGCCCCCGGAGGACGTCCAGGATCTCGACGCCTGAGCCCCGGGCCGGGCCCCGACGTGGTATCCGGGTGACCGGAGCGCTCGCCGGCTCTACCCTGGCCGCATGAGGTGTGCGCGGCGATTTCGCCGCCCCGGGCCGCAGCGCGGTCGCGAGGGCCTGCTGACGCCTGCCTGAGTCCTCGCGCCGCCGCGATCCGGGGGTCGACGAACCCTTCCCGCGATCCGTCGAGGACTCCACCATGACCACCTCGCTCGCCCCCGTCCCGTCCGACGCCCTCATCCCCGACCACCTGCACTCCCTGTTGTCGGTGCGCGACCTGACCGATCCCGCCACCGGCCCGCACGCCGTGCAGGTCCTGCTCGGCGCGGCCGTCGACGCGCTGGCCGGCCGCTGGCACTGCCCGGTCGAGCTGCGCCGGCCCAGCCCGCTGGTCGCCGTCGAGGACAACTACGACCGGCTCGGCCACCCGCGCTCGTCGATCACCCGGGCCAGCCGCTACACCCGCTACGTCAGCGACACGGTCATGCTGCGCAGCCACACCTCGGCCGGCGTGCCCCCGGCGCTGCGGGCGCTGGCCGCCACCCCCGGTACCTCCCCGGACGTGCTGCTTGTCCTGCCCGGCCTGACCTACCGCCGCGACGTCGTCGACCGGCTGCACGTCGGCACGCGTGGTCTGATGTGGTGGATGTCCCCTCTGGAACGCGAGCTGCAATCCACCTGCGCCAATCTCAGGACCGGACTGGCGAGGAATTGGGCATCGCTCGGCAGCGTGAGGACTGCGAAGCCCTCGTAGAGCGCCGCGGCTGGCACCTGCACCGCCCCTGCCGGGTCTGCGAACCAGGCTGCGGTGGGCCGGCGGGGGCGACCTCGTTGTTCACCCGGCCGTCCTCCAGCGCGTTTCGTCAGAACGCAAATTTAGGTTTTTTGGGGTCGAAGACCCATATCTTGCTCCAGCCGAGTCGAGTTTCGACGGATGAGGACTCGCATCGCCAAGAACGCGCCCGACCCCTGGCGGGAAGTGTGGGGCGACACGAAGATGAGAGTGGACTGCGTCACGCGATGAGAGTGGTCGCGACACCAAAACGAGAGTGGTGCGCACGGTCGGAGACCGAGCCGGTCCGCGCCCCGACGAGCTACGCGTACACAGCTGGGCTGCTCCGGGGCGTACCGGTTGTGCCAGGCGACCGGCGGCAGCAACGGCAACGCGGGGTCGAGCAGCGCGATGCCGCTGTCGCGTTGAGCGACCTCCAGGCGCAGCGTCAGGTACGCGGTCGCCACGTCGAGCGCCCACTCCCGCGGCACCAGCCGACGTCCCGCCCACCCGCGCAGCAGCGCCCGCGCGTGCTCCGGCACCGCCCTCACGACCCACTGCGCGGTCACCATGGTCGCGGCGTCGGGTGCTACCCGCGGGGTCGCGGCGGCGAAGGTCTCCGGGTCCGGCCGGCCCTGCAGAACCGCGGTCGCAGCCAACGCGGCAGCCTCGATGTCGTAGAGCCGCCGTAGGCGTCGCGCCGTGGCAACGCTCAACGATGTGTCGACCGCAGCGTCCAGCACGGCGCAGGGGTTACCGGCACGGACGTCCTCGATGCCGTCATTGGCGGCGTCGGCGGCGCCGGCGGCGGGCAGGTTGAGGTCCTCACAGCCCTCGCCCGTACAGCCTCGCCCACCGGCGGGGCCCTTGCCCAGCGCTGCTGCGCTGCTCACGGCGACGTCGATGACGGCGTCGACCGTGTCATCGTGCGTGTCCTCGTCGTTGCCCACACCGGCGCCGCTGATGGTGGCCGGGCGGGCGGGGTTGGCCGCCAGATCGGCCACGACGTCGACGATCTGCGGGAGCGGCAGCGGGCTGATCAGCCAGACCCGCAGGCCTTCCTGACCGGCCAGACTCACCAACCAGCGCAGCGCCGGGCCGGTGATGTGATGGGCGCGCAGCACGACCAGGTCCCGGGCCTGCTCCGCGCGCAGCCACACCTGCACCAGCTGGGCCACGAGTGCGTCACCACCCTGGGCGGCGTGGTCCCCAGGCTTGCCCAACGCGTACAGGACCTCCCGCTGCATCCGCACCGCCCCGTTCTGCCCCGGGCTGGTGTGCACCACGAACCGGCCACTGCGCCGGCAAGCCGCACCCACCGACGCCGCGAACCCGGACGCGGCGTTCCCCCGCGCCGAAGAACGATCACCGAATTCCGATCGGTGTTCGCGCGAGGATGGCTTTCACGGCGGCGTCGAGCAGGTCGAGGACGTCGATGGTGCGTTGGCGACGGTTGACGAGCAGCGCGGTCGGCAGGTCGACGACGCAGATCGCGATCGTCTCGACGGCGGCTCGGTCGTCGCGGTTCCACATCGCTCGGGCGAGCGTCCTGAGAAGGTCGACGACCTCGCCGTCGAGGTCACGTAGGTCGGCGGCGAGCTCGTCGGGCAGGAGCCCGGTGTCGAGCAGCGCGTCTCGCCGCTGTGTCGTCAACAGCCGCGTCGACGCCGGGTGGCGCGCTCGCAGGACGCTGAGTGTGCGGGCCGCGGCGACGACAGCGGCGACCGGGTCAGGGGCGGCGGCGCCGAGCACCTCGCTGACCGCGTCGCGCTGGAGGGCGAGGAAGCGGCGCGCGGCGCGGAGCCACATCGTTCCGAGCAGCGCTTCCCGCGAGGCGAACGAGTGGTAGAGCGAGCCACTCGAGGCCCCTGACCGGGCGGCGACCGCTCGGATCGTGACCGCTGCGGGTCCGCCCTCGCCGGCGAGCTGTTCAGCCACGTCCAGGACGGACTCGACATCGTGGACACGCGGACGGGGCATGGACCCAACGTAGCGACCTTGTGTTCTAGAACGCTTGTCGTGATACTGCGAGGCATGAGCCCAACCGAC
>DASQMQ010000491.1:0-5446 GCA_035645455.1 Pseudonocardia sp. | reverse complement strand
AGGCCGCGCCGCCGCCGGCCGCCGCGCCGGCCCGCACACCGGCCGGCCCGGGCCCGACCGACACCGCCGACGCCGCCGACGCGTCCGACGCCGCCGCGACAGGCACGGCGCCGACCGACAGCGAGCCGACCGACACCGAGCCGACCGACACCGAGCCGACCGACACGGCGCCGACCGACGCCGAGTCGACCGACGCGCCGGACGCCGCGCCGGCGTGGCGGGCCGACGAGCCCCCGCCCGCGAACGGCACCTCCTGGTCTCCCGGCGCGCCCCCGGAGAACACCCCGCTGGTCAGCGGCACCGCGTTCGAGCGGACCACCCGGTTCGGCCGGGCCGCGTTCGACCGCGCGGCCTTCGACCGGGCCACCCGCCAGCGGACCGCGTTCGACCGGGGTGCCGCCTTCGACCGCCCACCCGCCTCCGGGCGGGACGCCGGTTCCGGGGAGGCGACCGCCTACCTGGACGACCGGCCGGCCGGGCCGCACTACACCGAGCAGCACACGATGCCGATCCCGGCGCTGGCCCGGCAGGGCGCTGCGGCGCCGTCCACGGCGCCCCGGCCCGCGCCGTCCGTGCCGTCCGCGCCGGTCGCGCCGGTCGGTCCGGAGGGACCCGGCGACGAGCGGGCCCGGCTGGCCTCGGCCCGCGGCAGCGCGCTGCCGATGGTGGTCATCGCGCTGGTGCTGGGACTGCTGCTGGGTGGCGTCCTCGGCGCCCTGATCGGCGCCGTGACCGGCTCGGGCTCCCGGGCCTCGACGCTGATCCGGCTCACCCCGCCGCCGTCGGTCGACCTGAGCACCGGCGACCCGCAGGGGCCGTCGGCCGACGCGGTGTCGGCGTTCATGTCCGCGGAGATCTCCTGGCTGTCCAGCGACGCCTACACCGCGCAGGTGGCCGAGCGGCTGGGCAGCGACGACCTGCCGACGATCGAGGTGTCGCGGATCGAGGACTCGCAGGTGGTGCTGCTCACCGGCACCGCGGGCGAGGACGCCGAGGCGCTGGCGCTGACCACCACCGCCCTGGACGTCTACACCGAGCGGCGCGAGGCGCAGAACGCCCAGAGCCTGGACACCGCGCTGGCCGGGATCGACGACGTGATCACCGGGCTGGGCAGCCCCGCCGACGACGAGCCGGTGCAGGCCCGCATCCAGCGCCTGCAGGACTTCCGGGCCGACCTGCTGCTGCGGGCCACCGTGGCCGGGCCGGCGATCGTGGTGCTCGACCCGCCGGCCGCCCAGGACGCCAGGGGGACCCCGCCGTGGGTGCTCGGCTTCGTCCTCGGTGCGGTCTCCGGGGGCCTGGTGGCGATGGCGGCGGTGGCGATCTGGCGTTCCCGGACGTCCACGCTGCTCACCGCGACCGACGCGGTCCCGCTGGTGCACCGGGTGCTGCAGCCGGCGGTCCGGCTGTCCACCCGCTGGCCGGACCGGCTGGTCGGCAGCGGCACCAGCCGCGAACGGCGCACCGCCCGGCTGCTGCTCACCCAGCTGATGGGCACCCGCGACCCGGCCGGCCAGGTGGTGGCCGTGCTGGGCAGCTCGGCCGGGTCCCGGTCGGAGGCCATCGCCACGCTGCTCGCGGTGGCCGCGGCCGAGCGCGGGTCGGCGACGCTGGTCCGGCTCGGCCCGTACCGCGCCGACTCCGACCCGCTGCACCGCATGCTGCTGCCGCCGGACTCCAAGGGCTGGGGGCACACCCTGGTCGAGGACCTGGCCATCGTCGAGGTCGACGCCCGCGACCGGTCCGGCAAGCTGGGCCGGCTGGTGGCCGACCGGGTGCGCCGCGGCTCGGCGGTGGTGCTCGACGCGGGCACCGCCGGTGGCGCCCCCGACCTGCTCGACGTGCTGCGCGCCGCGCACCGCACGGTGCTGGTCATGCGCATCGGGGTGGACCGCATCCCCGAGGTCGCCGCGGTGGCTGCCTCCGTCGGAGCCGGTGGCAACGGCCTCACCGGGGTCGTCACCCGCACCACCTCGAGCGTCGACGGGCGGGCCCGGATCGGGCGTCCCGGTGACTGACGTGGCCGGCTCCCGCCCGGGGGCCACCGCCGCGAGCGCCGCACCGCCGTCCCGGGAACCGGTCGGCGAGCTGCGCCGCAGCTTCGGGCTGCGCGGGCTGGCGGCCGTCGGCGGGCTGCTGGCCACGTTCCTGACCACGGTCATCGCCGTCCGCTCGCTGGACCCGCGGGAGGCCGTCACGCTGCTCGCGGTGCTGGCCGCGCTGATGCTCGGCCCGATGGTGGGCCGGCTGGGGCTGGGCCAGAACGTGCTGCGCACGCTGTCCGCGCAGACCGAACCGGCCGTCGCCCGCCGGCTGGCCGGCGCGCACCTGCGCACCGCGACCGCGTCGACCGCGATCAGCGCCCCGCTGGTCGCGGCAGCGGCCACCGCCGGGCTGTTCGGCACGCCGCAGTTCGTGCCGGTGCTCGTGCTGACCGCGCTGCTGGTGGTGCTGGAGTCGGTCCGGCTGATGCTCAGCGACGTGTTCGCGGCCAACGGGATGGTCCGCAGCGCCGTCGCGACCACCCACCACGTCCGCAGCGTCGTCGTGCTGCCCGGCCTGGTGGCCTGCGCGTTCCTGATGGCCCGGCCGACGCTGATCGCGATGCTGGTGGTCTACGTGGTGATCGCGGCGCTGCTGATCGTGGCGGTGGCCGCTCCCGCGCGGCGCTGCGTGTCGCTGTCCGGGCGCGGGATGCCCGGCACGACCGTGCGGGCCGTGCTGGCCGCCGGCATCGCGCTGCTCACCGTCGACGTGGCGCTGTTCGTGGTCGGCCGCGGCGACGTGTGGTTGGCGGCGGCGGTGTTCGACGCCACCGACGCCGCGCACTACAGCACGGCCAGCACGCTGGCCTTCCAGGTGTGCGTGGTCGACGGCCTGGCCTCGCTGGCGATGACGCCGATCGCGGCCCGGATGTGGGCCGGTGGGCAGCGGCCGGAGCTGCTGCGGCTGCTGTCGGCGGTGTCCACGCTGTCCGCCGCGGCCACCGCGGTGGCCGTGCTCGGTCTGGTGGTGCTGGGCAACCCGGTGCTCGGGGTGGCCTACGGCGCCGGGTTCACCGCCGCCTACCCGGTGCTGGTGCTGCTCGGCCTCGGCGGGCTGGTCAAGGTCTCGTTCGGGATGAACGTCACGCTGCTGATCGCCATGGGCCGGCTGCGCAGCGCCGCCGCCGTCGCGCTGCTGGTGCTGGCCGTCACGGTGCCGATCGCGGTGCTGGGCGCGGTGCTGTTCGGGACGGCCGGGCTCGCCGCCGGGACGGCGGTGGCCGCGGTGGCCCTGCCCGTCGGGCAGTGGCTGCTGGCCCGGCGCGCGCTGGCCGACGTGCCCGGCGCCGTGGCGCCCCGCGCGCACCTGGACGTGCGCCGCGCCTGGCAGGAGGTCCGGGCGGCGAAACCGGGACCGGCGGCCGGCTGATGGCGGCCCCCACCCTCGCCCCCCGGCGCGCCCCGGCCCCGGCTCCGGCCCGCGGCCCGGTGCACCGCCGCCACGGCACGTTGACCTGGTGGTTGTCCCCGGTCACGGTGATCAGCCTGGTGATCCCGATCTCGGTGGCCGCGACGTTCTACGTCGGGCCGGCCGTGTTCGCCCGCGAGTACCGGATGTCCAAGCTGGTCACTCCCGAGGTGCTGGTGCTGTTCCTGGCCGGCGGGCTGGCGATGGCGCTGGGCGCGGCCGTGGTGGCCGCGCTGCGCCCGCCGACCCGGCGCGGTCCCCGCTGGCCGGTGCTCGGCGCGTTCGACGTGCCGTTCCTGCAGCGGGTCAGCACCGTGCTGTTCGGGCTGACCCTGGTCGGCTACGCCGGTTTCGTGCTGGCCGGCGTCCTGCGCGGGGTCACCATCGGGCAGGTGATCGGCACCGAGGAGACCGATCCGGTCTACGTCCTCGGCCTGGAGGACCAGCTCGGCACGATCCCCGGCGTCACCACGCTCACCCAGGTCGGGATGGCCTCGGTGGTGGTCTCCGGGCTGCTGCTGACCCACGGTGGTTCACGCCGCGAGCTGGTCCGGATCGCGGTGCTGATGGGCCTGGCCGTGCTGCGGGCGGTGCTGCTCACCGAGCGGCTGGCCGTGCTGGAACTGGCGATCCCGCTGGTCGTGGTGCTGGCCGCGCGGGCGTCGTCGGGCGGTGGGCGGGGCCGGCGGCGGGTCGCGCTGATCCCGGTGGTGGCCGCCCCGCTGCTGGTGGTGGTCTTCGGGGTGTTCGAGTACTCCCGCAGCTGGGTGTTCTACCGCCAGTTCGGCGGCTCCTTCCCCCAGTTCGTGGTGGAGCGGTTGGCCGGCTACTACGTCACCGCCTACAACAACGGCTACCTGCAGATGACCTACGGCAGCCGACCGGGGCACTGGCCCAGCGGCATCGCCAACGCGGTGTGGAACGCCCCCGGGCTGGACAACCTGGAGCTGCTGCGGCTGGTCAACGGCTACGACCAGGGCGTGCTCACCCGGGCGGTGCTCGCCCAGTACGGCAACCCGGAGTTCAACAACCTCTCCGGGGTCGGGATCGTGTTCTCCGACCTGGGCCTGGTCGGCGGGTTCGTCTACCTGTTCGGAGCCGGGCTGGTCGTCGGGCTGATGTACACCGCGTTCTGCGAGTCGCGGCTGTGGGGCCTGCTGCTCTACCCGACGATCTTCATCGCGCTGCTGGAGATCCCCCGGGTGCTGTACTGGGCCGAGGGCCGGTCGCTGCCGACGTACGTGGCGATCGCCGTGGTGCTGCTGATGTACCGGCGCAGCGTGCGCCGCATCCAGGCGAGTGCGAGGAGCCCGATGTGACCGCGCACGACCCGGCGCCGCTGCGCTACCTGCTGCTGGCCACCCACGTCCCGGCGTCCGGGGCCGGCGGTGGCATGGTCCGCTACGCGGTGGAGACCGCCACCGCGCTGGCCCGCCGTCCGGACGTCGAGCTGCACGTGCTGGTCACCGCGGAGGCGGTGGACTTCTTCGGCGCGCTCGTCGGTCGGGAGCGGGTGCACGTCATCCGGTCCGCCCCGACCGCGGTCCGCTCGCTGGCCGAGCGCTACCTGCCGCTGCCGGCCGGCGGCCGGTTCGACGTGGTGCACGGGGCCAAGCACCTGCTGCCGCGGCGGACCGGCGGGGCGACCGCGGTGCTCACCGTGCACGACATGCTGCCGCTGGACCGGCCCGGCGACTTCGGCGCGCTGAAGCGGGTGGTGCTGCGCTTCCCGTACCTGGCCTCGGCGCGCGGGGCGGACCTGCTGGTCTGCGCCAGCCGGGCCACCCGGGCCCGGCTGCTGGACTACGCGCCCGGTCTGGCCGCGCGGGCCGCGGTGGTGCCGCTGGCGCCCGGTGGGCGGCTGCTCGACGCGGCCCCGGTCGAGGTGCCCGCGCTGGCCGGGCGGCCGTTCGCGCTGGTGGTCGGGGACGCCTCGGCCCGCAAGAACCTGGCCCTGGTGGTCGACGCCTGGCCGCAGGTCCGCCGCCGGCAC
>DASQMQ010000490.1:0-6881 GCA_035645455.1 Pseudonocardia sp. | reverse complement strand
CGCAGCCCCCGGTCGTCCTCGGCCGGGGGCTGCGCGCGGAACCAGCCCGAGCCGAGTTCGGTGAACGCCGGCGGCTCCGGCTCCGGCTCCGGCTCGGCCGCGAACGGGTCGCGGGGGCGCTCCGCGGCGAACGGGTCGGGCAGCGGGGGCGCCGGGGTGGCTGCCGCGAACAACCCGCCCGGTTCGCCGTCGGCCACGGGCAGCTCGACCGGCACCGCCACCGGCACCGGTGGCCGGGCCGCGGACGCTCCGGTCGGGCGCGACGGCGGGGCGGAGCGCTGGGCCGGCACCTCGTGCTCCAGCACCTCGTGCTCGGGCACCTCGTGCTCGGGCACCTCGTGCTCCGGCACCTCGCGGAACGGCAGGTCGCGAGCGGGCAGGTCGCGGGTCGACGGCTGATCGTCAACGCGCCGGTCCCGGCCGGGGAGCTCGTGCACCGCCGGAGCCCGGTCGGCGCCGGGCCGGTCCTCGGCCGGCGGGGCCGGCTCGGGCGGCTGCGGCCGCTGGGTCGGGCGGGGCCGCGCCTCGGGTTCGCCGAACCCGTGGAACGGCGGTGCCTGGGCACCCCGCGCGGGCACCGGGCGCGGACCGCGGACCGGCGGAGCACCGGACCGCCCCGGCTGGGGGACCGACCGGGGGCCCTGCGGGGGCTGGGGCGAGCCACCCGGCAGCGGCACGGGACCGGTGCGGCGTTCCGGGTTTCCCGACCACGAGAACGGCGGCTGGGACGGCTGGTCCTCGCGCGGGCCGCCGACCCGCTGCGGCAGGCCGCTCTGCTGCTGGGGCTGCTGCTGCTGGGATGCCGACCGCTCGGCGATCAGGTGCCGGGGCACCCACACGCGCGCGGTCAGCCCGCTACCGGGGTTGCCGGCCCCGGAGCCGCCGGCGGCCACCGACGACCCCGCGAACAGCCCGACGTCGATTCCGTGCCGCGCGGCCAGCCGCCCGACCACGAACAGACCCATCCGGCGCGACGCCTCGACCGTGGCGTCGCCGGACTTGCGCAACTGGTCGTTGAGCTGGGTCAGCTCCGCCGGGGTCATACCCACCCCCAGGTCGGCGATCTCCACCAGCAGCGCGCCGTCGGCGGTGCGGCTGGTCGACATCACCACCCGGGAATCCGGCGGGGAGAAGTTGGCCGCGTTCTCCAGCAGCTCGGCGAGCAGGTGCTGGAGGTCGCTGCTGACCCGGCCGATGATCGCCAGGTCCGGCGGGGACTGCACGACGATCCGGCGGTACTGCTCGACCTCGGAGACCGCGGCCTGCAGCACCTCGATCGCCGGTACCGGGCGCACCGCCCGCTGGGCCAGGTCGGTGCCCGCCAGAACCAGCAGGTTCTCCGAGTTGCGTCGCATGCGGGTGGCCAGGTGGTCGAGCCGGAACAGGTTGGACAGCTGCTCGGGGTCCTCCTCGCCGGCCTCCAGCTCCTCGATCAGCTTCAGCTGCCGGTCGACCAGGGTCTGGCTGCGCCGCGACAGGTTGACGAACATCGCATTGACGTTGGACTGCAGGGTGGCCTGCTCGGCGGCCAGCCGGACGGCCTGGGCGTGCACCGCGTCGAAGGCCCGCGCCACCTCGCCGATCTCCTCGCGGGTGGTCACCGGGACCGGCTCGATGTCGGTGTCGGGCACCGACCCGGACCGCATCCGGGCCACCGCGTCCGGCAGCCGGGCGTCGGCCACCTCCATCGCGCCGCGGCGCAGCGTGCGCAGCGAGCTGATCATCTGCCGGGCGATCAGACCGACCACGACGGCGCCGATGAGCAGGGCCAGCAGCAGCACGACGCCGTTGACCGCGGCCAGGGTGACCGCGGTCTGCCGGGCCGCGGCGCTGGTGCCGGTCAGTTCGTTGCGCACGCCGTCCTCGGCCTGGTCGAGCTCACCGAGGAAGGCGGTGTAGACCGTGGCCGCGGACTCCTCGTCCAGGCCACCGCCCGGCCGGTTCGACACCGCGCCGGCCAGCACCCCGTTGACCAGGGTGGTGCGGTCGTTGTTGGTGGGGCCGGCGATGAGCGCGCCGTAGCGGACCCGCTGACCGGCGTCGAGCGCCGCGCGGAAGTCGTTGAGCCCCTGCTGCAGCCGGGCCTGGCTGTTCTGCAGCTCGGCCAGGTCGCTGCCGAGCAGCTCGTCGGTGCGCGCGGCCACGTCGACCAGCGAGGACTGCAGCGAGGCCTCGTTGCGGGCCAGGGTCAGTCCGGCCAGCGCGGTGGCCAGGCCGCTGGCCTCGGCGGTGTTGACCCCGCGCAGCAGCGTGTCGTCCAGCTGGACGATCTGGCCGATCAGGTCGGAGTAGCGCGAGACCACCGCGGACGGCGGCGCGTTGGAGGTGGTGACCAGGTTGCGCAGCCCGGGCAGCCGGGCCAGCGCCTGCTCGGCCTGCCGGTGCGCCCCGACCAGGCTCTGGTCGTCCTCGTAGAGGGCCTGCACCACCGGCCGCGCCGCGGCGCCGGCGTTGTCCACGTCCGCCCCGGCCAGCTCCAGCGGCCCGACGTCGCCCTGCCGGCCGGCCGCGACGTACTGGGTGGCCTGGAAGCGCTCCTGCTGGAGCCGCTCGACCAGCACCGCGATCTCGCCCTGGGCGTCGATGAAGCGCGACACCCGGTCCAGCTCGGCGGCCTGCGAGGCCTGGTCGAGGATGCGCAGCCCCCCCAGCACCACCGCGAGCACCGCCGGCACGGCCAGCACGATGGCGAGCTTGGTCCGCAGGCTCCAGTTACGGGGAGCGAACCGCTCGGGCCGCCCGCTGGGCGGCGGGCGCTGATCCTTCCTCACGTCGACCTCTCCCAGCTCGATGCGGTGTTCGCCCCGGGCCGGCCCCTCCGGCCCTGCTCGGACCTGCGGGAGGACCCCGGAACGGCGGTCTCGGCGCAATCCGGCCGATGGGTGCGGAAGTGTAGCGCCAGCCGGGGGGCTACCTTTCACTCGGTCGGGCCTCGCTTCGCCGAAATCGTGACGTTGCGTGAACGATGAGAGGCTGGCGATCCCACCAACGGCCGAACCCGAGGTGCGGTACGACCAACCCGTCACGGCGAGTTGACACTCCCGGCGCCGCCGAAGATGCTGGCGCCTTCCCCGAGATGATCATTTGAGAAACGCGAGGTGTCATGGCGGACAGGGCAGGCGCCCTCCGGCTCGACCGGCGCAGCTTCCTGCGCACGGCCGGTGCGGCCGGCACGGTGATGGCGGCCGGGGGCGCGACCGCGGCGTGCAGCTCCGGTCTGCAGGGGGCTGACGGCGGCGGCGGAGGTGGCGGCGGGGACACGATCAAGATTGGATATGTGACCCCCGGCACCGGCCCGCTGGCGCCGTTCGGCGAAGCCGACGACTTCGTCATCGGATCGATCCAGGAACACTTCTCGCAGAACCCGATCCAGGTCGGCGGGCAGAGCTACCCGGTCGAGGTTCTCAAGCGCGACAGCCAGTCCGACTCCAATCGCGCCGCCGACGTCGCGGCCGACCTGATCCAGAACAACGGCATCCACCTGATGCTGGTGTCGTCCACTCCGGACACCTCGAACCCGGTCAGCGACCAGTGCGAGGCCAACGGCATGCCGTGCGTCGCCACGGTCACCCCCTGGCAGCCGTGGTTCTTCGGCCGTGGCGGCACCGAGGGCTCCAAGTTCGACTGGACGTTCAACTTCTTCTGGGGCCTGGAGGACGTGGAGGCGGTCTACGCCGACATGTGGGACGAGGTCCCGACCAACAAGACCGCCGGGGCGCTCTGGCCGAACGACCCGGACGGGCTGGCCTGGGGTGACCCGACCACCGGGTTCGCCCCCGCGCAGGCCCAGCGCGGGTACCAGATCGTCGACCCGGGCAACTACCCGAACGGCACCCAGGACTTCTCCGCCCAGATCGCGGCCTTCCGCGACGGCAACGCCGAGATCCTGCTCGGCGTGCCGATCCCGCCGGACTTCACCACGTTCTGGCGGCAGGCCGCGCAGCAGGGCTACCAGCCCCGGATCGCCACCGTGGCCAAGGCGCTGCTGTTCCCGTCCAGCGTGGAGGCGCTCGGTCCGCTCGGGGTCAACCTGGGCACCGAGGTCTGGTGGTCCCCCAGCCACCCGTTCACCTCCTCGCTGACCGGGCAGTCCGCCGGGCAGCTGGCCGAGGCCTACACCCAGGCCACCGGCAAGCAGTGGACGCAGCCGATCGGCTTCGCGCACGCGCTGTTCGAGGTCGCGGCGAAGGCCTTCAGCTCGGTGGAGTCCATCGACGACAAGCCGGGGCTGGCCACGGCCCTCGCCGGGATGCAGCTCGACACCGTGGTGGGCTCGCTGGACTGGACCTCCGGGCCGGTGCCGAACGTGGCCAAGACCCCGGTCGTGGGCGGGCAGTGGCGGACCGGCTCGAACTTCCCGTTCGACCTGGTCATCGTCAGCAACAAGCAGGCGCCGAACATCCCGACGGGCGGCGCTGTGGAGCCGCTGGGCGCGGCCGGGACAGCTGGTTAGCCTTCGGCGGTGATCCTCTCGGTACGCGGGCTGTCGCGCTCCTTCGGCGGGCTCACCGTCGTCGACGACGTCTCGCTGGACGTGCAGGCGGGCACCGCGCTGGGCGTCGTCGGGCCGAACGGGGCGGGCAAGACCACGCTGCTCAACCTGCTCGACGGCGTCCTCGCGGCCGACGCCGGCCGGATCGAGCTGGACGGCCGGGACGTCACCGACGCCTCGGCCGCCCAGCGCTGCCAGGCCGGGATCGGGCGCACCTACCAGACCCCGCGCCCGTTCTCCGGCATGACGGTGTTCGAGAACGTGCTGGTGGGCGCGGTGCACGGGGCCGGACTGCGCGGCGGCCCGGCGCACCGCGCCGCGCTGGACTGCCTGCGCCGCACCGGTCTGCTCGGCCGGGCCGACGAGCTGGCCGGCGACCTGCGACTGCTCGACCGCAAGCGCCTGGAGCTGGCCAGGGCGCTGGCCTGCGCGCCGCGGCTGCTGCTGCTCGACGAGATCGCCGGCGGGCTGACCGACGCCGAACTGCCCGAGTTGATCGGGCTCGTCGGTGAGCTGCGCGACACCGGCACCGCGGTGATCTGGATCGAGCACATCGTGCACGCGCTGGTCGAGGTGGCGGACCGGATGCTGTGCCTGGCCCAGGGGGCGGTGCTGGCCGAGGGCCGGCCCGACGAGGTGCTGGGGGACCCGGCGGTGCGCGAGGTCTACCTCGGTTCCAGCGTCGAGGCGCTGGGCGCCGGGGACGCCGGCGCCCCGGCCGTCGAGCAGCTCGCCGAGCACCCGCACGCCGGCGGGGAGCCGGGCCCCGGCCCCGCGGAGCTGCGGTGAGCGCACTGCTGGACGTGCGCGACCTGGACGCGTACTACGGGCACTTCCAGGCGCTGTCCGGGATCGACCTGCGGGTCGAGGCGGGCGAGGCGGTCGCGGTGATCGGCGCCAACGGGGCCGGGAAGTCCACCCTGCTGCGCGCGGTCGCCGGGCTGGTGCCGGTGCCGTCGACGTCGCGGATCGAGCTGGACGGCGCCTCGGTGACCGGGCTCGGCGCGCACCGCCGCGCCCGGCTCGGGATCAGCCTGGTGCCGGAGGGCAGGCGACTGTTCCCGAGCCTGTCGGTGCAGGAGAACCTGCAGGTGGCGGCGACCGCGGCGACCGGCCGCCCGGCCGGCACCTGGACCCTCGACGCGGTCTACGACCTGTTCCCGAACGTCGGCCGGCTGCGCGCCCGACCGGGCGGGGCGCTGTCCGGCGGCGAGCAGCAGGCCGTGGCCATCGGCCGCGGGCTGATGGCGAACCCGCGGGTCCTGCTGCTCGACGAGGTGTCGCTCGGGCTGGCTCCGGTCGTGGTCGAGCAGCTCTACGCGGCGCTGGCCGCGATCGCCGGGACCGGGATGGCGATGCTGGTCGTCGAGCAGGACGTCGGCGCGGCGCTGCGGCTGGCCGGGCGGGTGCTGTGCCTGCGAGCCGGGCGGACCGTGCTGTCCGGCGCGGCGGCCGAGGTCACCGCGGCCGCGGTCACCGCGGCCTACTTCGGCACCCGAACCGGGGAGTGAACCCGTGACCTGGATCAACGCCGTCGTGCAGGGCCTGCTGCTGGGCGGGGTGTACGCGCTGTTCGCCTGCGGGCTCTCGCTGGTGTTCGGCGTGCTGCGGATCGTCAACCTCGCCCACGGCGACCTCACCGTGCTGGCCGCCTTCCTCGGCGTGGTCGTCACCACCGCGCTGGGCCTGAACCCGGTGCTGGCGCTGGTGGTGGTCGTGCCGGTGATGGCCGGGCTGGGCTTCGTGCTGCAGCGCGGGCTGCTGCACCGCAGCCTGCAGGCGGGCGAGCTGGCCCCGCTGCTGGTGACCTTCGGGCTGTCGATCGTGCTGCAGAACGCGCTGCTGCAGACCTTCTCCGCGGACACCCGCTCGCTGCCGGTCGGCGAGTTCGGCACCGCCAGCCTGCAGCTGGGCCCGATCGCGGTGGGCTGGCTGGCGCTGAGCACGCTGCTGGTCGCGGTGGCCGTGCTGGCCGGGCTGCAGCTGCTGCTGGCCCGCACCGCCATCGGCCGGGCCATGCGGGCCACCAGCGACGACCCCGAGACGGCCAAGCTGATGGGCCTGGACGACCGGCGGGTGTACGCGGTGGCCACCGCGATCGCGCTGGCCACCGTGGCCCTGGCCGGGATCTTCTACGGGATGCGCGGCACGTTCACCCCCACCCTCGGCCCGCAGCTGCTGATCTTCGCCTTCGAGGCCGTGATCATCGGTGGGCTGGGCTCGCTGTGGGGGACGCTGCTGGGCGGGCTGGTGCTCGGCGTCGCCCAGGCGGTGGGCGCGCAGATCCAGCCCAGCTACGGGGTGCTGGCCGGGCACCTGGTGTTCCTGGCCGTGCTGGCCGCGCGGCCCAACGGGCTGCTACGGCGCAAGGAGCTGCGATGACCGACAC
>DASQMQ010000489.1:0-3147 GCA_035645455.1 Pseudonocardia sp. | reverse complement strand
GTGGGTACCGCCCACAGCGGCGCGCGCTGGCCGGCGGCCTCGACATCGGCTGAGGAGGGACCGGAGATGACGTCGCCGGGGTCGAGGCCGGGCAGGCCGGCGTACCCGCAGCCGACGCCGGTGCCCGGCTCCTCGGCGACGAGCACCAGCTCGGCCGAGCCGCCCAGCGGGGCCGGCCCGGCGCAGTCGACGACGATCGCCCGGGCGCCGGGCTCCCCGCCCCAGGCCAGGCCGGTGACCGACCAGCCCAGCGGCATCGGGTCGGGGACCCACGCCGGCACGCGGGCGTCGGCGGTCACCGCGGCGATGGCGTCGTGCGCCACCAGCAGGGTGTGGTGCAGCGGCGTCACCGCGCCGTGCACGTGGCACCAGGCCTGAGCGGAGTTCCCGGGGCGGACGACCACGCGTTCGCCGCAGCGGGGACAGACCGTGGTGGCAGTCATCGGGCATCACCGTCCTGTGACCTGAGGTGTTCGTCAAGCGCTGGGGCCTGCGGGGTGCGTGCGTACCGTGCGGGTCGTGCCGCCCGCCGCCGACGACCCCCTGCCGGTGGTCGCCTGCGTCGGTGCGGTGGTGCTCGACTCCCGCGGCCGGCTGCTGCTGATCCGCCGGGGCCACGAGCCCGGCCGCGGGCTGTGGTCGGTGCCCGGCGGTCGGGTCGAGCCCGGGGAGTCGGTGGCCGCGGCGGTCGAGCGCGAGGTGCTCGAGGAGACCGGCCTGGCCGTGCGGGCCGGCGCCGAGGTGGGCCGGGTGCGGATCCCCGGGCACGGCGTCGTCTACGACGTCGTGGACCTGGCCTGCACGCTGCTGGACCCGGGGGCCGCGCCGGTCGCGGGGGACGACGCGGACGCCGTCACCTTCGCCGACGCGGCCGATCTCGAGCGGCTGACCTGCACGCCGCGGCTGCTGGAGACGCTGCGCGGCTGGGGCGCACTGCCGTCCTGACCACCGGCCCGGCAGCACGCCCACCGGTCAGCTGCGCGGCTCGGGCTCGGGCCGGCCGGGCTGCTCGCCGCCGCGGGCCTCCCCGTAGGAGCGCTTGGGCACCATCACCTTGCGCCGGAAGACGCAGACGACGGTGCCGTCCTGCTTGTAGCCGATGGTCTCGACGTGCACGACGCCGCGGTCGTCCTTGGACTTCGACGGGGTCTTGTCCAGGACCGTCGTCTCGCCGTAGATCGTGTCGCCGTGGAAGGTCGGCGCCACGTGCCGCAGCGACTCGATCTCCAGGTTGGCGATGGCCTTGCCCGACACGTCCGGGACGCTCATGCCGAGCAGCAGCGAGTAGACGTAGTTGCCGACGACGACGTTCCTGCCGAAGTCGGTGGTCTCCGCCGCGTAGTGGGTGTCCAGGTGCAGCGGGTGGTGGTTCATCGTGATGAGGCAGAACAGGTGGTCGTCGTACTCGGTGACGGTCTTGCCCGGCCAGTGCTTGTAGACCGCACCGACCTCGAACTCCTCGTAGTACCGACCGAACTGCACGTGCTGCCTCCGCGGTGTCGACGCTGACATCGAGGCACCGGGCGGCGGGGCGCACGGGCCCACCGCGCCCGGCGGGCCAGGTGCCCACCACGCGTCGGTGACCCATCTGGACGGGCGCCGATCCTACGATGCGCCGGTGGTACCGGTTCCTCCCGTTCCGGACGCCGGGGAGACCGGTGTCCTGACCCTGTCCCCCACCGGCCGGCGGGTCCGCCTCGCCGCCACCGGCCTGGTGCTCGCGCTGCTGCTCGGCGGGACCCTGTGGGGCAACGACTCCGAGTTCCCGTTCGGGCCGTTCCGGATGTACTCGACGCGCGCCGACCCCGACCGGCCGGTGGTCTCCACCAGCGTGGTCGGCGTGACCGCCGACGGCGACGAGGTGCGGCTCTCCGGCGGCGAGGTCGGGCTGCGCCGCGCCGAGTTCGAGGGGCAACTGGACCGTCTCACCGAGCAGCCGGAGCTGCTCGGGCTCCTGGCCGAGTCCTACGCCGCCGGCCACCCCGACGCCGAGCCACTCGTGGCGGTGCGGGTGGTGCAGCGCCGCCACGCGCTGGACGACGGCCGGCGCACCGGCGAGGTCACCGAGAGCGTGCTCGTCGACCACACCGTTCCCGCTGCCGGCCAGGAGGGCACCCCGTGAGCGCTCCCGCCGTCACCCCGTCGTCGGCGACGGCGCCCGTCCGCACCGGCTGGTGGTTCCGGCCCGTCCCGCTGGCGCGGATCGCGGTCTTCCGCACCATCGCCTACCTCTTCGTGCCGGTCGACGTCTTCCTGACCACGGCCTGGGTGCGGGCGCACGCCGACGTCCCGACCGAGTGGTACGCGCCGCTGACCATCGGCCAGCTGCTGCCACTGCCCACCCCCACCCACACCCTGGTGGTCGTCGTGCAGTGGGCGCTGGTCGCGGCGGCGCTGGCGGCGGCGACCGGCCGGGCGCCCCGCCTGCTCGGCACCGCGGTGTTCCTCCTCTACCTCGAGTGGATGGTCATCGCGATGAGCTACGGGAAGGTGGACCACGACCGGATCGCCTACCTGGTCGCCCTCGCGGTGCTGCCCACGATCGGGCTCGCGCGGTGGCGCGACAAGCGCTCCTCCGAGGCCGCCGGTTGGGCCATGGCGGCGGTCTTCGTCACCGTCATGCTCACCTACTTCCTGGCCGCCTGGGCGAAGATGCGCTTCGGCGGCTGGGACTGGGCCACCGGCTCGACGCTGACCCGGGCCATCGTGCGGCGCGGCACGGTGTTCTCGGACTGGACCCTCGAGGTGCCCGGCCTGCTCGTGGGCGCCCAGTGGGCGATGCTCGCGCTGGAGTTCGCCGCACCACTGATGCTGCTGGTCTGGTCGGCCCGCGCGCGGGTGGCCCTGGTGGTCTTCCTGCTCGGGTTCCACCTGGCCGTCTACGCGAGCGTGACGATCATCTTCCTGCCGCACTGCGTGGCGATCCTGTCGATCCTCCCGTGGGAGCGGCTGCCCGACGCGACCCGGTGGCTGCGCTCCCGCGCCGGCGGCGGGCACCCGGCCGAGGTCTCGCCGGCCGGGGCCGCACCACCGGGCTGAGCGCACACCGGCGTCAGATGAGCGCTCCGATGCGGGCCGCCATGTCCGCCTCGTGCTGCTGGTAGGACGCCGCCACGCTGTCGAGCAGGCCGCCCATCCCGGTGAGCG
>DASQMQ010000488.1:0-5507 GCA_035645455.1 Pseudonocardia sp. | reverse complement strand
CGGCGCCCGGCTGCTCGGGCCGCGCACCGTGGCCTACATGACCCGCAACCACCTGCCCGGCGGGGTCGACCTGCAGGCCTTCGGCCGGCCGATCTTCGCCGAGTCCGACTTCTCCGGGGTCGGCTTCGGGCTGGGCTTCTCGGTCGTCACCGACCCGACCGGTGGCCGGTCGCTGACCAGCCCCGGCGAGTACGCCTGGGGCGGGCTGGCCAGCACCGCGTTCTGGGTCGACCCGGTCGAGCAGATCACCGGGCTGTTCTTCACCCAGCTGATGCCCTCCAGCACCTACCCCGTCCGGCCCCAGCTGCGCACGCTGGTCCACCAGGCGCTGGTGGACTGAGGGTGTCCAACGCCCTCGCCCTGACCATCCGGATCGTCGTCATCGCGGTCAGCCTGTGGGTGGCCACGCTGATCGTCCCCGGGATCGACGTGCTGGCCCCGACCACCGGCGCCGGGATCGGCACCCTGCTCGGCGTGGCGCTGATCTTCGGGCTGGTCAACGCCGTGCTCAAGCCGGTGATCAAGGTCGTCGGCTGCCCGTTCTACGTGCTCACCCTGGGCCTGATCGGGCTGGTGGTGAACGCGCTGCTGTTCCTGCTGGTCGGCGCGATCGCCGAGGGCCTGGGCCTGCCGTTCGCGGTGGGCGGGTTCGGCGCGGCGTTCCTCGGCGCGATCGTGGTGGCGGTGATCGGGTTCGTGCTGCACGTGGCCATCCCGGATCGCTACGACCAGCGCTGAGCCCGGCGGGTCAGGAGTGGTGGACCCGGCAGGGACCATGCCGGGACCATGCCGGGAACGCTGCGACCTCGACCGGGCGGTCACGAAGGGTCCGCACCCACTGAGATTCCGGTCACTCTTCGGGTATCCTGGGGTCGGGCGTCGGATCGTGTACCGCACGATGGACTCCCCACGGGTGGCGACTCAGCGCTGAGAGCGCGCCGAACCGCATCGACCTGCGGAGGTGTGTCCGATGAGCCCGGTTCCGATGGACCATCACGAGAAGATGCGGCTGCGTGCAGCCGCCTTCCGGGTGACGCGTCTGTACCCCGGCCCGGTCGGTGAGGTGCTCTCCCGGGAGCTGCTCACCTGGGAGGAGTTCGGGTACCGGCTCGGTGGCGGCCAGCTGGTGATGCGCCTGGTCGACCACGTGCTGACCACCCCGCTCGCCACCGGCGAAGCAGCGGCCTGACCGCCGCCGGGCACCCCGCGGGGTGCCCGGCGGCGGCGGACCGCTCAGGGCTCCAGGGTGGCCAGCCGCTCGCGCAGCTCCCGCTTGAGGACCTTGCCCGCGGCGGACACCGGGATCTCGTCGACCAGGTGCAGTTCCCGGATCCGGCTGTAGGGCAGCACCTGGGCGTTCACCGCCTCCACCAGCGCCGCCCCGTCGGCCTCGGCCATCCCGGGCGCCACCACGAACGCCACCGGCAGCTCCCCGGCCTCCGGGTCCGGACGGCCCACCACGGCCGCGCCGACCACCCCGGGCTGGGCGTGCAGCAGCTCCTCCAGCTTGCGCGGGTACACGTTGTACCCCTTGTAGAGCAGCATGTCCTTCTTGCGGTCGACGATCGACAGGTAGCCGTCCTCGTCGAGCACGCCGACGTCGCCGGTCCGCAGCCAGCCCTCGACCAGCGCCGCGGCGTTCTCCTCCGGCCGGTTGCGGTAGCCGGTCATCACCTGCGGCCCGCGGATGAGCACCTCGCCGGACTCGCCGGCCGGCAGCGGGGTCAGGTCGTCGCCGGCCGGATCGACGATCCGGATCTCGGTGTCGAACACCGGGACCCCGACGCTGCCGACCTTGCGCACGGCGGACCGTCCGGGAGGTGCCGAGGTGGCGCCCATGGTCACCTCGGTCAGCCCGTAGCCCTCGGCGATGGTCACGTCGTCGCCGAGCCGCTTCTGCAGCGCCCGGATGATCTCCACCGGCAGCGGCGCGGCGCCCGAGGAGATCCCGCGCACCGAGGACAGGTCGCGGGTGGCGAAGTCCGGGTGCCGCACCAGGGCCGCGTACAGCGGTGGTGCCCCGCCCATCCCGGTGACCTGGAACCGCTCGGCGTCGGCCAGGTAGGCCTCCGGGTCGAAGCGTTCGTGCAGGACGTTGGTCGAGCCGGTCAGCGCCTGCACGTTCAGCCCGCCGATGGTGCCCATGGCGTGGAACCACGGGGTGAGGTTGATCACCACCCCGGTGCCCAGCCGGGTCGGGAACTCGTCGGGGTCGCCGACCTGCTCGAGGTACAGCCCGCCGCGCTCGTCCACCCGGGGCTCGGAGCCGCTGCTCCAGCAGGCGTACTGCAGCGAGTTGACCACCACGTTGCGGTGCGGGAGCTGCACGCCCTTGCTGCGCCCGGTCGTCCCGCCGGTGTAGGCGAGGTGCGCCAGGTCGTGGTGGACGTCGATCTCGATGCCCGGGTCGGTGGTCGCCGACCCGGCGTGGAACTCCTCGAAGTCCACCGCACCGGGGACGGCGTCCAGCGCCACCCGGCGCTGGGGGTCGAGGCCCTGCTCGCGGTCGGTCAGCACGACCGTGCGCACCGCGGTCTGGCTGAGCACCGCGCCCAGCACGGGCGCCGCCGGCACCCAGCTGATCGCGGCCACCGCCCCGCAGTCGGCGAGCTGCGCGGCCAGGTCGACCGGCGGCAGCAGCGGGTTGGCGGGCGAGAACGTGGCCCCGGCCAGCAGGATCCCGTAGTACGCGATCGGGTACTGCGGGCAGTTGGGCATGTGCACGGCCACCACGTCGCCGCGGCCGATCCCGGCCGCGCCGAGCGCGTGGGCGAAGGCGCAGGCCCGCTCGTGGATCTGCGCGAAGGTCAGCTCGCGGCCCCGGTGGTGCAGGGCGACGCGGTCGCCGAAGCGCCCCGCGGCACCGGACAGGATCGCCCCGGCCGGTACCTCGGGGTAGTCCAGTGCGGTCCGCTCGGGCTGCGGCGCGGTTCCGGTCATCGATCGCCTCCGTTGGTGGTCAATGGCGCGCTGGTGCTGCGGGGGAGTGGGGTCGCCGGGCTCGCGGCCGGCCGGGCGTCAGGAGCTGCGCCGGCCCGGGGTGAAGGCCACCGGCAGGTGCTTGATGCCGTTGATGAACATCGACTGCAGCCGCTGCGGCTCGGCGGTGGCGTGGATGTCCGGGATGCGGGTCAGCAGCTCGCGGAACATCACCGACATCTCCCGCCGGGCCAGGTGCGCCCCCAGGCAGAAGTGCGGGCCGGGGCCGCCGAACCCGACGTGCGGGTTGGGCGAGCGCCGGACGTCGAACCGGTCCGGGTCCGGGAAGTGCTTCGGGTCGCGGTTGGCCGCCCAGTAGAACAGCAGCACCTTGTCGCCCTCGGACATCGGCTGCCCGCCCAGCACCGCGTCGGTGGCCAGGGTGCGCCGCATGAAGATCACCGGGGAGGCCCAGCGGACGATCTCCTCGACCGCGGTCGGGGTGACCCCGTCCAGGTCGTCCAGCCAGATCCGGCGCTGGTCGGGGTTCTCGCTGAGCAGCTGCAGGCCCCAGCTGATCGCGTTGCGGGTGGTCTCGTTGCCGGCCACCACCAGCAGGATGAAGAACGAGGCCAGCTCGTCGGGGGTCAGCCGCTCGCCGTCGATCTCGGCGTTGACCAGTGCCGAGGTCACGTCGTCGGTCGGGTTCTGCACCCGGTGGCGGCCGAGGTCCTTCATCAGCTCGGCGAGCTCGTTGCCGGCCTGCAGCAGCGCCATGATGATGTTCTCGGCGTCCGGGACGTACTCCGGGTCACCGGCCCCCAGGATGATGTTGGACCGGTCGAAGACGTAGTCGTACTGGCTGGCCGGCACGCCCATCATGTCGCAGACGATCGCCAGCGGCAGCCGCGCGGAGATCGCCGGGACCGCGTCGCACTCGCCCTGCTCGATCACGTCGTCGACGATCTCCCGGGCCACCCGGTGCACGTCCTCGGTGAGCAGGGCCAGCCGGCGCGGGGTGAACCCGCGGGAGACGATCCGGCGCAGCCGGGCGTGCCGGGGGTCGTCCATGCCGATCATCGAGCCGAAGAACTCGAGGAACTCCGGGGGCAGGTCGGTGATCGACGTCGACCCCTTGCCGGAGATGAACACCGACGGGGTGCGGCTGGCCTCCAGCAGGTCGTCGAGCCGGCTGAGCGCCCAGTACCCGGGGCCCTTGGGGAGGATACTGAATTGCGGTTCCTCGAAGAACGCGACCGGCTCCCGCTCGCGCAGGGCGGCGAACGCGGTGGCCCGCTCGGAGATCGGCAACATCCAGAACCTCTCCAGGTCCGAGAGGTTGGGACGCCCCGGCCAAGCCGTGGGGTGCGCGGTGGTCGGCGTGGTCATCACGGACCTTTCGGTATGCGGCAGTTCCGACCACTCTAGTTACCAACCGGTACCGCTCAAGGGTCCGAACGCGCCAACTCCGGATCACCGGCCGCGGTGAGCAGCCCGCGCCCGTGCGCGACGCTCACCGCCTCGGTGCGGCTGCCGGCCCCGAGCTTGGCCATCACCCGCGACAGGTGCACGCTCACCGTCTTCTCGCTGATGAACAGGGCCTGGCCGATCTGCCGGTTGGTCCGGCCCTCGGCCACCAGCGCCAGCACCGAGCGCTCCCGCGGGGTGAGCGGGTCGGGGCCGGTGGGGCGCGGGGCGGTGCTCGCGCGCAGCCGCAGACCGGCGCGCTCGGCCATCGCCAGCACCGCCCGGGCCAGCGGACGGGCGCCGAGCCGCTCGGCGGTGGCCAGGGCGACCCGCAGGTCGGTCTCCACCCGGCCGTGCGCCGCGCCCCCGGCCAGCAGCGCCTCGGCCCGGCGCAGCCGGGCGTGCGCCTGCCGGTAGCCGGCCGGGACCGACTCCGGATCGGCGCCCGGACCGGCGGACCGGTCGCCGACCTCGAAGGCGAACGCGTCGACCACCGCCGACCACGCCCGCGGGTCGGGCGGGCCGGCCACCCGGGAGAGCTCGGCCCGGGCCCAGCACAGCCAGGCCAGCCCCTCCGGGCCCAGCGTGCCGGCCCGCGGCATGCCCTCGCGCGCGGTGCGCTCGGCGTCGGCGAGCAGCGCGCGGGCCGCTGCGGTGGCCTCGTCGACCGGCCGGGCGCCGGACGCGGCCAGCTCGGCCTGGGCCGCGATCGCCAGCGCGGCGAGCATGATCCGGCCCAGCTGCGGGATCGCCTCCTCGGTGCCCGCGCCGCCGGCCAGCCCGTCGAGGGCCACCGCCAGCAGGCGGGCCGCGTGCGCCGGCCGGCCCTGCCACAGCGCGGCCTCGCCGCCCGCCTGGCCGGAGAACAGGATCACCTGCTCGTCCACCCAGTCGAACTCGCGCAGCTCGACCAGCCGCCGCTCGGCGGCCTCGAACCGGCCGCGGGCCACCGCGGGCAGCAGGCCGGCCACCGTGAGCCGGGTGGCCACCACCGCCGAGACGGACTCGCCGGCGATCTCCGCCGCGGCCTCCGCGGCGTCCCAGTCGCCGCGCAGGAAGCGGGCCACCACGTGCGCGACCCGCAGGTCGAGCCCGTCGGCGCCCCAGGTGAGGCCGGTGGC
>DASQMQ010000487.1:0-4014 GCA_035645455.1 Pseudonocardia sp. | reverse complement strand
CACTCCTACCCACCGACGCACTCCTACCCACCGGCCCACTCCTACCCACCGGCCCACTCCTACCCACCGGCCCAGCCCTACCCACCCCAGCCGTACTACGACCCGGCGGGGGCGCACCAGCCCCACCCGCCGGCGTACGGCACGCCCGGACAGCAGCGGCGCACCGAGTTCGGCTGGGCGTCGATCGTCGTCGGCGGGATCGCGCTGGTGACGTCGTGGATCCCCTACGTCGGCTGGGCGATCATGGGTGCGGTGGCGGTGCTGGTGTCGCTCGGCCTGTTCGGTCGGCACGAGCGGTCCCCGATCCCGGCGATCGTCGGGGCCGCGCTGCTGGGGCTGTCGGTGCTGCTGCACTTCGTGGTCTGGGACCTGGTGCAGGGCTGGCTGGCCGCGTTCGAGCAGCCGAACGGCTGAACGGGCGTGCTCCCCGTCCGGGGCGTCTCCTACCTCTGCGACGGCGTCCCCGGCGACGCGCTGCACCGCGACCTGTCCGCGATCCGGCACGACCTGCGCTGCACGGCCGTCATGCTGATCGGCGCGGACGGCGACGCCCTGGTCGGCGCGGCCCGGGCGGCGCTGGACGTCGGGCTGGACGTGCACCTGCGCCCGCACGTCCCGGACCGCCGCCGCCGCGAGCTGCTGGCCCACCTCGCCGGGACCGCGCAGGCCGCCGAGCAGTTGCGCACCCGGTTCCCGGGCCGGGTCACGCTGCTGGTCGGCAGCGAGTTCTCGCACACCGCGCCCGGCATCGTCCCCGGCCCCCGGTCGTTCATCCGGCTCCAGGTCGTGCTCCGCTGGCGCCGGGTGCTGCGCCGCCGGGTGACCCGCCGGCTCGACGCCCTGCTGGTCGAGGCCGTGGCCACCGCCCGCCGGCACTTCACCGGGCCGCTGACCTACGCGGCAGCCGGCTGGGAGCAGGTCGACTGGTCGCGCTTCGACGTGGTCGGGGTGAGCCTGTACCGCGGCGGCACCGATCCCGCGGCGTACCGCGACCGGCTGCGCGCGCTGGTGCGCGGACACCGGAAGCCGGTGGTCATCACCGAGTTCGGCTGCGGCGCGTTCGTCGGCGCCGACCGCCGCGGCGCCGCGTCGTTCCGGATCGTGGACTGGTTCGCCGACCCGCCGCGGGTCCGCGACGGCCACGTCCGCGACGAGGGCGCCCAGGCCGGCTACCTCGGCGAGCTGATCGACCTCTACGCCGCAGAGGGCGTGCACGGTTGTTTCGCCTTCACCTTCGTCATGCGCGACTTCCCGCACCGCCCCGACCCCGCCGAGGACCTCGACATGGCCGGCTTCGGCCTGGTCAAGGTCCCGCCCGACGATCCACTGGCCTGGGCGCCCAAGGCCGCCTTCCACACCGTCGCCGAGCGCTACCGGGCTCTCGGCTGAGGGACGGCCCCGGCGCCGCGGCTGGTCGCACCGGTGCCGACCGGACCTCGCCGGTGAGCGCGCCGGCGCAGCGAAGATCGTGTGCAGCGCGTGGCCGGCGCGCCGGGCAGGGTGTTCGACGGCCGGCGACCGGTGCTCGGCGAGCTGCCACACGACCCTCGGTGCTGCTCGCGGCGAACGTCGGCGGGCCGCCGAGCAGGACGTTCTGGTGGACGCCGCTCAGCTGCCGGACCTCGACCGCCACGACGTGCCGACGACCTGTCGTGCGGTCACGGCTCGCCGTGCACGGTGATGGCGTACCCGTCGGGGTCGATGAAGGTGAACGTGCGCCCGAACGGGCTGTCGAAGGGTGCGACGGCGATGGGGACACCGGCGTCGGCGAGCTGGTCGTGCACGGACTGGGCGTCGTCGGCGGCCAGCCACAGCGCCACGCCGAACCCGGGGCGCGGCTGCGCGGCATCGAGGTCCACCCCGGGGAGCGGATCGCGCACCGCGAAGGCGATGGGGCTGGTGTCGAACACGACCGCCCCGGGTGGCCCGGCGGGCCGGCGGCGCAGCCCCAGCCTGGTCTCGTAGAAGGACGCCGAGCGCTCGAGATCGCGCACCTGGAGAGCCAGGAAGTCGGGGCCGGTCACGGTCATGGGTGCCTCCGGTGGGTCGAGCCTATGTCAGGTTCCTGACATGGCCAGCATGTGTCAGGATGCTGACATGTGTCAAGCCGAGATGGTCGGGCCCGTGCAGGAGTCGGTGGGGTACGTCCTGAAGCAGGCCTCCGCCGCGCTCCGGGCCGGGATGGACGCCGCGCTGCGCCCGCTGGACCTGACCGTCCCCCAGTACGTGTGCCTGGAACTGCTCGGTCAACGTCCGGGCCTGTCCAACGCCGAGCTGGCCCGCGGCGCGTTCGTGACGCGGCAGTCGATGAACGGGGTGCTGCGCGGGCTGCAGGACCGCGGCCTGCTCACCCGACCCCCGACGGCCGAGCACGGCCGGGCGCGCCCGAGCGAGCTGACCCCGCCCGGACGCGCCCAGCTGGCCGTGGCCAGTGCGGCGGTACGCGCTGTGGAGAAGCGGATGTTCCGACCGCTCTCGACGGATCAGCAGAGGCGACTGCGCGAGGACCTCGCCGCCTGTGTCGACGGCGTCGCCGCCCCGACGGAGCCACCGCCGCGGTGACGCCCGAGCCGCGACACCGGACGACCCCGGCACGGTCCCACCACAGCCGGCGCGGAATGCGGCTCGGCGAGGCAGAGTTGATTGCCACGTGAAGAAGATTGGCTTCCTGTCGTTCGGGCACTGGTCGGCGTCGCCGCACTCGATGGTGCGGTCCGGAGCCGACGCCCTGCTGCAGTCGATCGAGCTGGCGGTGGCCGCCGAGGAGGCGGGCGCCGACGGCGCGTACTACCGGGTGCACCACTTCGCCCAGCAGCTGGCCTCCCCGTTCCCGCTGCTCGCCGCGGCCGGGGCCCGGACCAGCCGGATCGAGCTGGGCACGGCTGTGATCGACATGCGGTACGAGAACCCGCTCCACATGGCCGAGGACGCCGGCGCCGCCGACCTGATCTCCGGCGGCCGGCTGCAGCTGGGCGTCAGCCGGGGATCGCCGGAGCAGGTGATCGACGGCTTCCGCTACTTCGGGCACGTGCCGCCGGAGGGCATGAGCGACGCCGACATGGCCCGCGAGCACACCAGGGTGTTCCTCGAGGCGCTGAAGGGCGAGGGCTTCGCCCGGCCCAACCCGCGCCCGATGTTCCCCAACCCGCCCGGGCTGCTGCGGATCGAGCCGCACTCCCCCGGCCTGCGCGAGCGGATCTGGTGGGGGGCCGGCAACCGGGCGACCGCGGAGTGGACCGCCGAGCAGGGCCTGAACCTGATGAGCTCCACCCTGCTCACCGAGGACACCGGCGTGCCGTTCCATCAGCTGCAGGCCGAGCAGATCCAGCGGTTCCGCGACGCCTGGACGGCCGCCGGGCACGACCGCGAGCCGCGCGTGTCGGTCAGCCGCAGCATCTTCCCGATCGTCAACGACCTCGACAAGCAGCTGTTCTGGCAGCAGCGCGGCAGCACCGACCAGGTCGGCTTCCTGGACGGCGGCAACGCCCGGTTCGGCAGGACCTACGCCGGTGAGCCCGACAAGCTCATCGCCGAGCTGGCCGAGGACGAGGCGATCGCGGCCGCGGACACGCTGCTGCTCACCGTGCCGAACCAGCTGGGCGTCGACTACAACGCCCACGTCGTCGAGAGCGTGCTCAACCACCTCGCCCCGGAGCTGGGCTGGCGCTGACCGCGCCCGGCGCGGGCCCGAGCAGGGCGTCGGCCATGGCCCCGGCGAGCCAGGCCTGGCAGCGGTCGAGGGTCCAGTCGCGCCGGCGGAGGAAGCCGTCGGCCAGCTCGGGCGCGGTGAGCGCCCAGAGCACGTCGGCCGCTTCGTCCTCGGTCAGGCCCGGCCGCAGCCCGAACCGGGCCGCGACGTGCCGGGCCGCCCCGGCGGTGCCCCGGCCGCGCTCGTGCTCCACCGCGTCCAGGAACGCCCGCAGGTCCGGGTCGCGGCCGGCGCCCTCCGCCAACACCACCCCGATCAGCGGCCCGGCCCGGTCGAACATCTGCCGGCCCAGCGGGGCGTACAGG
>DASQMQ010000486.1:0-8588 GCA_035645455.1 Pseudonocardia sp. | reverse complement strand
GCCCATGCCCCGCTACGACTTCATCGGGCGGCTGACCTCGAAGGTCTGGGCGCACTCGCGGCAGCGGAAGTCGTAGCGGGGCATGGGCCCAGGGTAGGTCGTGCGTGAAAGCAAGCGCCATGGCACTGCTTCTCACGCACGACCCTCGTCGAGGCGCAGGAGCAGCAGGGAGCGCGGTGGCAGGGTGATCGTCGAGCCGCCGGCGAGCGGGCGGGACGCCGCGGGGACGCCGTCGGGGCGGGTGCTGTCCAGGCAGTGCACGTAGCTGCCGCCGGCCGGCAGCACCGCGGGCCGGGCCTCCGGGCCCGCGTGCAGCAGCAGCAGCCACTCCTCGCGCATCAGGCCCAGGCTGTGCAGCCCGCCGTCGTGCCAGTCGTGCCCGCGGATCCGGCGGCCGTCCGGGTGCCACCAGAGCACCTCGCCGTCGCGGTAGAAGCTGTCCCGCTGCAGCGCGGGCGAGCTGTGCCGCAGCGCGGCCACCCGGGCCGTGAACGCGGCCATGGACGCCTGCTCGGGGCCGGGGGTCCAGTCCACCCAGGACGTCTCGTCGTCCAGGCAGTAGGCGTTGTTGTTGCCCCGCTGGGTGCGCCAGACCTCGTCGCCGCCGAGCAGCATGGGCGTGCCGGTGGACAGCAGCAGCGTGCCCAGCATCGCCCGGGCCGAGGCCAGCCGGCGGCCGGTGACCACCGGTGAGTCGGTGTCGCCCTCGACGCCGAAGTTCTGCGACCGGTTGTCGTTGGTGCCGTCCCGGTTGCCCTCGCCGTTGGCCTCGTTGTGCTTGCGCTCGTAGGAGACGAGGTCGCGCAGGGTGAACCCGTCGTGCGCGGTGACGAAGTTGACCGACGCCCACGGTCGGCGGCCGTTGGCCTTGTACAGGTCCGAGCTGCCGGTCAGCCGCGACGCGACCTCGCCGATGCCGCCGTGCCCGCGCCAGAAGTCGCGCACCGCGTCGCGGTAGCGGCCGTTCCACTCCGACCAGGCCACCCCGAACCCGCCGACCCGGTAGCCCTCCCCGGTGGCGTCCCACGGCTCGGCGATCAGCTTGACCCGGCTCAGCACCGGGTCCAGCGCGATCGCGGTGAGCAGCGGGGCGTTCGGGTCGAACGGGCCCGAGCGGGGGCGGCCCAGCACGCTGGCCAGGTCGATCCGGAAGCCGTCCACGCCCAGCACCGTCACCCAGTGCCGCATGGCGTCGCAGACCAGCCGGATCACCGTCGGCGACCCCGCGTCGAGGGTGTTGCCGGTGCCGGTGATGTCGTTGTCGTGGCCGGCGGCGCCCAGCGAGTAGTACGCCGGGGCGTCCAGGCCGCGGTAGGACAGCGTCGTGCCGCCGACCCCGCCCTCGGCGGTGTGGTTCGGCACGAAGTCCACGATCACCTCGATGCCCGCGGCGTGCAGCGCCTCGACCATGGTGACGAACTCCGCGCACTCCTGGCCGCGGACGCTCGCGTACTCGGCGTGCGGGGCCAGGAAGCCCAGCGTGGCGTAGCCCCAGTAGTTGCGGTTACCGCGTTCGAGCAGCGGCGGCTCCTCGGCGATGGCGGCCACCGGCAGCAGCTCGACCGCGGTGACCCCGGTCCGGCGCAGGTGCTCGACCACCGCCGGGTGCGCCATCCCCAGGTAGGTGCCGCGGTGCTCGGGCGGGACCTCCGGGTGGCGCATGGTGTAGCCGCGCACGTGCAGTTCCATCAGCACGGTCTCCGACCACGGCACGTCCGGGCGCAGCCCGGTGAACGGCCGGTCCGGCTCGGTGATCACCGACAGCGGCACGTGGCCGAGCGAGTCGACGTCGCTGAGCGTGCCCGACATCGGGTCGTGCAGCCAGCCGCGGGCCGCGGCCAGGTCGGTGACCCGGCCGGTGATCCGGCGGGCGTACGGGTCGACCAGGATCTTCGCCGGGTTGGCCCGCACGCCGTCCCACGGGCGGTAGGGGCCGTGGACCCGGTACCCGTAGCGCCGGCCGGGGCGCACCCCCGGGACGTGGCCGTGCCACACCCCGAAGGTGCGCTCGGTCAGCTCCACCCGTTTCTCGGTGAGCCCGCCGTCCGGTCCGTCGACCAGGCACACCTCGACGGCGTCGGCGCTGGTGGACGCGACGGCGAAGCGCACGCCTGCGGGATCGGGATGGGCACCCAACGGGAAGACCGGCACGATCGGCCAGGATAGGGAAGTGGCCGCGTCCGTTTCGCCCCCTGAGCCCTTCCTCACCGACCGCGCCGATCACCAGGACCTCGTCGTCCGGATGGACGGGGTGACCGTCCGCCGCGGGCGGACCGATCTGGTCCGCGACGTGGACTGGTCGGTCGAGCTGGACGAGCGCTGGGTCGTGCTCGGCCCCAACGGGGCGGGCAAGACCACGCTGCTGCGGCTGGCCGCCGCCGAGCTGCACCCCACCGCGGGGCGCGTGCACGTGCTCGGCGAGGAGCTCGGCCGGGTCAACGTGTTCGAGCTGCGCACCCGGATCGGGCTGACCTCGGCCGCGCTCGGCGTCCGGGTGCCCGACCAGGAGATCGTGCGCGACGTCGTGGTGAGCGCCGGGTACGGGGTGCTGGGCCGGTGGCGGGAGCGCTACGACGGCCTGGACACCGACCGGGCCGACGCGCTGCTGGACGCGCTGGGCGTCCGCCCGCTGGCCGAGCGCACCTTCGGCACGCTGTCCGAGGGCGAGCGCAAGCGCACCCTGATCGCCCGGGCCCTGATGACCGACCCGGAACTGCTGCTGTTCGACGAGCCGGCGGCCGGGCTGGACCTGGGCGGGCGCGAGGACCTGGTGGCCCGGCTCTCGGTGCTCGCGGCCGACCCGGACGCCCCGGCCTCGGTGCTGGTCACCCACCACGTCGAGGAGATCCCGGTCGGCTACACCCACGGGCTGCTGCTGCGCGAGGGCCGGGTGGTCGCGTCCGGGCTGCTGGACGACGTGCTGACCGACGAGAACCTCTCCGCGACCTTCGCCCTGCCCCTCGGCGTCCAGCGCCGCCGCGGCCGCTACACCGCCTGGCTGCGTTGACGGGATGGAGCTGCCGGACGCGCTACCGACCCGGTGAGCGGGCTAGGGTCCCCGGCGTGACCGAATTCGTGAGGCTCGAGGTCGAGGGCGGGGTCGGCACGATCCGGCTCGATCGGCCGCCGATGAACGCGTTCAGCCGGCAGGTCCAGGAGGAGCTCAAGGCGTGCGCCGAGGAGGCGGCGCGCCGGGCGGACGTCCGGGCCGTGGTGGTCTTCGGCGGGGACAAGGTGTTCGCGGCCGGCGCCGACGTCAAGGAGATGGGCGCCATGTCCTACGCGGACATGGCCCCGGTCGCGCGCCGGCTCTCGGCGTGCTTCGGGGCGCTGTCGGAGGTGCCCAAGCCGACCGTCGCGGCGATCACCGGGTACGCGCTGGGCGGCGGCATGGAGGTCGCGCTGGGCTGCGACCGGCGGATCTGCGGCGACAACGCCAAGCTCGGCCAGCCCGAGATCCTGCTCGGGATCATCCCCGGCGGTGGCGGCACCCAGCGGATGGCCCGGCTGATCGGCGCCCCGCGCACCAAGGACCTGATCTTCACCGGGCGGATGGTGGGCGCCGAGGAGGCGCTGGCCATCGGCCTGGTCGACGAGGTCGTGGCGCCCGACGAGGTGTACGCCGCGGCGCGGCGGTGGGCCGAGCAGTTCGTGGACGGTCCGGCGGTGGCGCTGGCCGCGGCGAAGAAGGCCATCGACGGCGGCCTGGACGTCGACCTGCGCACCGGGCTCGACCTGGAGGCCGAGGTCTTCGCCGCGCTGTTCGCCACCGACGACCGGAAGATCGGCATGGAGTCCTTCGTCGCCAACGGCCCCGGCAAGGCCGACTTCACCGGCCGCTGAGGTTCAGGAAGGCCACCTTCCTGCCCGCTGCGGACCTGAAGGTGGCCTTCCTGAACCGGGGCTAGGGTGCGTACCCATGAGTACGGACCCGGCCCCCCGCCCGCACGCCACGGCGGAGGAGGTGGAGGCGGCGCGACACGACCGCAAGCTGGCCAACGTGCTCTACCACGACTGGGAGGCCGGCTCCTACGACGAGAAGTGGTCGATCTCCTACGACGAGCGCTGCATCAGCTACGCGGCCGACCGCTTCCGGCTGGTCGCCGGCGACCGGGACTGGCCCTACGACCGGGTCCTGGAGCTGGGCTGCGGCACCGGGTTCTTCCTGCTCAACCTGATGCAGGCCGGGCTGGCGAAGCGGGGCTCGGTGACCGACCTGTCGCCGGGGATGGTGCAGGCCGCGCTGCGCAACGCCGAGCACCTGGGCCTGGACGTGGACGGCCGGGTCGCCGACGCCGAGCGCCTGCCCTACGACGACGACACCTTCGACTGCGTGGTCGGGCACGCCGTGCTGCACCACATCCCCGACCTGGACACCGCGTTCCGCGAGGTGCTGCGGGTGCTCAAGCCGGGCGGCCGGTTCGTCTTCGCCGGCGAGCCGACCCGGATCGGCGACCGCTACGCCCGCAAGCTCGGCGCCTGGACCTGGAAGGCGGCCACCACCGTCACCAAGGTGCCGGCGCTGCGGGGCTGGCGGCGCCCGCAGGCCGAGCTGGACGAGTCGTCCCGGGCGGCGGCCCTGGAGGCGGTCGTGGACGTGCACGTCTTCGACCCGGGCGAGCTGGAGCAGATCGCCTGGGCGGCCGGCGCCCCGGACGCGAAGGTGGTCACCGAGGAGTTCACCGCGGCCATGCTCGGCTGGCCGGTGCGGACGTTCGAGGCCGCGGTGCCGCCGGGGCGGCTCGGCTTCCGGTGGGCGATGTTCGCCTACCGCGGCTGGACCGGGCTGTCCTGGGTGGACCGCACCGTGCTGTCCCGGGTGGTGCCCCGCGAGTGGTTCTACAACGCGCTCATCACCGGCAGCAAGCCGGTCCGGGCGCCGGTCTCGTAGTCCTACCGATTGATCCGCCGTCCCGACCAGCCATGATGGGGCGGTGAGCGCACCGACCACCGCCCCCGCCCCGGCCCCGGGCATGCCGTCCGCGGTGGACATGCACCGGCCCGTCGAACCGCTCTGGCGGGGCATGCTCGTCTACCGCGCGCTGACCCTGATCAGCGTGTCGGTGGTGGTCGTCTGGCGGCTGGACGACTACGCCCTGCCGACGGCCGCGGTGGCGGTGCTCGCCGTGATGGTGGCCTGGACCGCCCTCACCGGCTACTGGTACCTCAACGGCGGTCCCGAACGGCGCTGGTTGGCGGTGGCCGACGTGCTGGTCACGGTGGGCGTGATGGCCACCACGCCGATCGTGCAGACCCCGCAGCAACTGGCCTCGGACGCGCCGGTGATGGGCTCGATCTGGACGTCGGGGGCGGTGCTGGCGTGCGCGCTCGCGTTCGGGTTGCGCGGCGGGTTCCTGGCCGCGGTCGCCATCTCGGCGGCGCTGGTGGCGTTCCAGGCGCGGGTGGAGGCCGAGCTGGGCGACATCCAGCTGATGCTGCTGGCCGGGCTGACCGTCGGCTACGCCGCGACGATCCTGCGCCGCTCCGGCGAGCGGCTGCGCGCGGCGGTCGGGGCCGAGGCGGCCATGGCCGAGCGCGACCGGCTGGCCCGCGCGGTGCACGACGGGGTGCTGCAGGTGCTCGGGTTCGTCCGGCGCCGCGGCGCCGAGCTGGGCGGCGAGGCCGGTGAGCTGGGCCGGCTGGCCGGGGAGCAGGAGTTCGCCCTGCGCACCCTGCTGACCAGCGGCTCGGCCCCGGTGGACGCGAGCGGCCGGCGCGACCTGGCCGCGGCCCTGCGGATGCTGGGCACCGCCCGGGTCAGCGTGTCGACCCCGGCGCACCGGGTGGAGCTGCCGGCCCGGGCCGTCGACGAGCTGGTCGGGGTGGTCGGGGCGGCGCTGTCCAACGTCGCCCTGCACGTCGGCCCGGACGCCCCGGCCTGGGTGCTGCTGGAGGAGGTCGGCGACGCCGTCGAGGTCAGCGTGCGCGACGAGGGCCCGGGGATCCCGATGGGCCGGCTGGCCGCGGCCGAGGCGGAGGGCCGGCTGGGGGTGGCCACGTCCATGCGCGGCCGGGTGCGGGACCTGGGTGGCACGATCACCTGCGACACCGGGCCGGGCCGCGGCACCGACTGGATCATCCGGGTGCCCCGGGCGAGGATGCGCAGATGACCGAGCAGGTCGACGCCGAGATCACCGTGATGGTGGTCGACGACCACCCGATGTGGCGCGAGGGGGTCGCCCGCGACCTGACCGAGCGCGGGCTCCGGGTCGTCGCCACCGCCCCGGACGCCGACGCCGCGGTGCGGATCGCGCTCGCGGTGCGCCCGCAGGTGGTGCTGATGGACCTCAACCTGGGCGCCCGGTCGGGCGTGCAGGCCACCGAGGGGATCCTGGCCAAGCTGCCGGACACCAAGATCCTGGTGCTGTCGGCCAGCGGCGAGCACGCCGACGTGCTGGAGGCGGTGAAGGCCGGCGCCACCGGCTACCTGGTCAAGTCGGCCAGCGTGCACGAGCTGCTGGACGCGGTCCGGCGCACCGCGCAGGGCTACCCGGTGTTCACCCCCGGCCTGGCCGGGCTGGTGCTCGGCGAGTACCGCCGGCTGGCCGACGAGCCGGGTGCCGGCGCCGGTCCGGCGCCGGTGCTCACCGAGCGGGAGACCGACGTGCTGCGGCTGGTGGCCAAGGGCCTGACCGCCCGGCAGATCGGCGAGCGGCTGAGCGTGTCGCACCGCACGGTGGAGAGCCACGTGCAGAACACGCTGCGCAAGCTCCAGCTGCACAACCGGGTCCAGCTGGTGCGCTACGCCATCGAGCAGGGCCTTGCCGACGAATAGGGCGACGCAGCGTCACGACCCGCTGAACGGGTGACTGCGGTGACCACGGTCCGGTGGCTTGGCAGGATCCCGGGCATGGGGGAGTGCGGCGCGCCGCGGACACTGCTGGTCGCCGACACGCCCGATCCGACGGATGCCGCAGCGGCGCTGGCGGCCGCCGGGGTGGTCCCCACCGCGCTGGCGGCCGACCCGGCCGGTGCGGTCCGCGCGGTCGCCGGGCAGCGCCCCGACCTGGTCGTCGTGGTGGCGGTCGACGGGGTGGCCGGACCGGCGGTCGTCGCCGCGGTGGCCGACGCCGACCCGGGACTGCCGGTGCTGGTGCTGGTCGCGGCGCCCGAGCCGCACACCGCGGTGCTGTCCGCGGTCGGCGCCGGGGCGACCAGCGTGGTGCTCACCGCGGACGAACTCGGCGAGGCGGCGCGGCGCACCGCGGACGGTGCGGCGGTGTTCAGCCCCGGCCTGGCCGACCTGGTGCTGGACTCGGTCAGCCCGGACGGCGCCGGTGCCAACGGCGCCCGGCTCACCGACCGCGAGTCCGACGTGCTGCGCCTGATCGTGGACGGCCTCACCGCCCGCCAGATCGCCACCCGCCTGGTCCTGTCCCAGCGCACGGTGGAGAACCACGTGCAGAACATGCTGCGCAAGCTCGGCCTCACCGGCCGCGCCGCCCTGGTCCGCTACGCCATCGAGAACGGCCTGGCCTGACCGGGTCGTGCGCGCGAATCATGCCTATAGCCATGATTCGCACGCACGACCCCGGTCAGCCGAGGGTGCGCAGGCGGGCCAGGATCTCGCCGAGGACGGCGGGCGGGTCGACGTCGGTGGCGACCGCGACGCTGCCGCGGGGGCCGTCGGGGAGGGGTGGCGTCGGGACGGTGGCGCCGCGGGCCGGGCCCAGGTCGCAGGCGACGTCCAGGTGCATCGGGGTGGTGGTCAGGGTGCCGGGGTGGATCGCCTCCAGCACCGCGACGGCATCGTGCAGGGCCACCGCGTCCTGGCCGTAGCGCTCCAGGTAGGCGGCCCGGTAGTGCTTGATCACCTCGTTGAGCTGGTGGCCGCGGGGGCCGGCCGCGGCCAGCGCGTCCAGCCAGGTCGCGTCGGCCGGGCAGCGCAGGGTGATGTCCAGCGGCACCAGGGTCACCGGTACCTCGGACTGGGTCAGCACCCGGTGCGCCGCCTCCGGGTCGCAGTGCACGTTGAACTCGGCGACCCCGGTGATGTTGCCCGCGCCCAGCGCCCCGCCCATCACCACGATCCGGGCGATCCGGTCGGCCAGCTCGGGGTGCACGGCCAGCAGCAGTGCGAGGTTGGTCAGCGGGCCGATCGCGGCGATCGTCACCGGCTCGTGGGCGGCGCGCAGGACGTCGACCGCGGTGGCCAGGGCGCCGCGCGGATCGGGCGGCGCGACCGGGGCGGGCAGCACCTTGGCCCGCCCGCCCAGCCCGTCGTCGCCGTGCCAGCCCCGGGCGAGTTCGCGCTGCGGGTGCACCAGCGGTCGGTCCGCCCCCGCCGCGACCGGGATGTACCCGCGCCCGCCCAGCGCCAGGATCCGACCGGCGTTGGCGGTGGTGTCCGCCACGGCCACGTTCCCGAACACCGTGCAGACGGCCAGCAGGTCCACCTCGGGGGACGCCAGCGCCAGCAGGATGGCCACGGCGTCGTCCACGCCGGGGTCGGTGTCGATGATCAGTCCCGGCACGGCGACGACGATCGCGCAGCCCACCGGGTAGCGCAAGGGCCGGACGTCCGCACCTCGCGCACCGCCCCCGCGGCCGACCGGCCGGGGTCGGCCGGACCGGGCTACTCGCTGCGG
>DASQMQ010000485.1:0-6979 GCA_035645455.1 Pseudonocardia sp. | reverse complement strand
GTCGACGCCCATCGTGGAGACCAGGTCGAACGGGCGCGACCGGAACCGGTAGGCCGCGCTGGTCAGCGCCCCGACCGGGCAGATCTGGATGGTGTTGCCGGAGAAGTAGCTCTGGAACGGCTGGTCCTGGGCCACCCCGATCTGCTGGTCCGCGCCGCGCTCCAGCAGGTCGATGAACGGGTCGCCGGCGATCTCCTCGGAGAACCGGGTGCAGCGCTGGCAGAGCACGCAGCGCTCGCGGTCCAGCAGCACCTGGGTGGAGATCGGCAGCGGCTTCTCGAAGACCCGCTTGACGTCGACGAACCGGGAGTCGGTGCGCCCGGTGCTCATCGCCTGGTTCTGCAGCGGGCACTCGCCGCCCTTGTCGCAGACCGGGCAGTCCAGCGGGTGGTTGATGAGCAGCAGCTCCATCACCCCGCCCTGGGCCTTGGCGGCCACCGGGGAGGTGTGCTGGGTCTTGACGACCATGCCGTCGGCGACCGTCATGGTGCAGCTGGCCTGCGGCTTGGGCATCGGTCGACCGCCCATCTCGACCTCGACCAGGCACTGCCGGCAGGCCCCCGCCGGGTCCAGCAGCGGGTGGTCGCAGAACCGCGGGACGATGATCCCGAGCCGCTCGCAGGCCCGGATCAGCAGCTCGCCCTGCGGGGCGTCGATCTCCCGACCGTCGATGGTCAGCCGGACGTGCCCCTCCGGGACGGGGCGGGCTTCCTTCTTCTCCTCCGGGGCGATGGTCACGCCGTGGCTCCGCTCAGCTCGGCCAGCTGGTCCGGGTGCGCCACCGCGGGCTGGGCCGCGATGAGGTCCAGGAACTCCTGGCGGAAGTACTTGATGGCGCTGGTGATCGGGCTGGTGGCGCCGTCACCGAGGGCGCAGAACGAGCGGCCCAGGATGTTGTCGCAGATGTCGAGCATGGTCTCCACGTCGGCCTCGGTGCCCTCGCCGTGCACCATCCGCTCCAGGATCTGCACCAGCCAGTAGGTGCCCTCCCGGCACGGGGTGCACTTGCCGCAGCTCTCGTGCTTGTAGAACTCGGTCCACTTCATCACTGCCCACGGCACCGAGACGGTCTCGTTGAACACCTGGACCGCGGTGGTGCCCAGCATCGACCCGGCCGCCACCGCGCCCTCGAAGTCCAGCGGGACGTCCAGGTGCTCGTCGGTGAACAGCGGGGTCGACGAGCCGCCCGGGGTCCAGAACTTCAGCGGGATGCCGTCCTTCATGCCGCCGGCCAGCTCCAGCAGCTGGCGCAGCGTGATGCCCAGCGGGGCCTCGTACTGGCCGGGGCGCTCCACGTGCCCGGACACCGAGTAGATCTTCGGGCCGGGGCTCTTCTCCGAGCCCATGGTGCGGAACCAGTCGCTGCCGCCCATCACGATGGCGGGAACCGAGGCGATCGTCTCCACGTTGTTGACCACAGTGGGCGAGGCGTAGAGCCCCGACGTGGCCGGGAAGGGAGGCTTGAGCCGGGGTTGACCGCGACGACCCTCCAGCGAGTCGAGCAGCGCCGTCTCCTCGCCGCAGATGTAGGCGCCGGCCCCGGCGTGCACCACGATGTCCAGGTCGAAGCCGGAGCCGAGGATGTCCTTGCCGAGGTAGCCCTTGGCGTAGGCCTCCTCGACCGCGCGGCGCACCCGGCGGATCGGGTGCAGCGCCTCGCCGCGGACGTAGATCACGCAGAAGTTCGACCGGATCGCGTAGCTGGTGATGATGCAGCCCTCCACCAGCGAGTGCGGGTCGGCCATCATCGTCGGGATGTCCTTGCAGGTCCCGGGCTCGCCCTCGTCGGCGTTGATGACCAGGTACTTGGGCTTGGCGCCCGGCCCGGTGGCCCGCTCCCCCGGCTTGATCTGCGGGATGAAACCCCACTTCAGACCGGTCGGGAAGCCGGCACCGCCGCGGCCGCGCAGGCCGGAGTCCTTGACCAGCTGGATGATCCGGTCCGGCTCCTTGCCCAGGGCGAACCGCAGGGCCTGGTAGCCCTCCAGCTGCTCGTAGGTGTCGATCGACCAGGACCGCGGCGAGAGCCAGCGCCGGGTGAGCACCGGGGTGAGCGGGGCGGGGGTGGGAGCGGTCATCACTTCTTCTCCGGGAGTGCCGGCAGGTCGGGCGGGCTGTCGGGCATCGGCGGGGCCAGCCAGCCGCGGTCGGCGGCCAGCCGGGCGCCGCGCACGGTCTCCTCGGCCAGCGAGGCGCCCTCCACGGTCCGCTCCAGGTCCGGGGAGATCCCGGCCAGCTCCAGCGACACCGTGCGCAGGTCCGTCAGCGGGGCGCCGCGGGTGGGGTGCGGCTTCTCGCCCCGCTGCAGCGCGTCGACCAGGTCCTCGGCGGTGCCGACGGTCTGGTTGTCGAAGTACTCGTAGTTGACCTGCAGCACCGGGGCCAGGTCGCAGGCGGCCAGGCACTCGGCGTGCTCCAGGGTGATCGAGCCGGTGCTGCCCGGCTCGCCCGCGGTCTCCTCGTGCCCGACGCCGAGCTTCTCGCTCAGCCGCCGGTAGATGTCGTCCCCGCCGAGCGCCGCGCACAGGGTGTTGGTGCACACGCTGACCAGGTGCTCACCGCACGGGGTGCGCTTGTACATCGTGTAGAAGGTGGCCACCGCGGACACCTCGGCGGTGGTCAGCTCCAGGGCCTCCGCGCAGTACCGGATGCCCTCCTGGCTGACGTGGTTCTGCACCGACTGCACCAGGTGCAGCAGCGGCAGCAGCGCCGAGCGGGACTGCGGGTACCGGGCGATGATCTCCTTGGTGCGCTGGCGGGTGAGCTCGTCGAACACCGGGGGGACCGGGCCGCCCTGCTCGGCCACCGGCTCCCAGACGACCTCCTCCGGCGCGACGGCGGTCGGGCTGTTCATCTCGGGGTTGCCCCCGGGGAGAGTCATCGGTCCACGCCTCCCATGACGGGGTCGATCGAGGCCACCGCGGCGATCACGTCGGCGATCATGCCGCCCTCGCTCATCGCCGGCATCGTCTGCAGGTTCACGAAGCTGGGGTCGCGCACGTGCACGCGCAGCGGGCGGGTGCCGCCGTCGGAGACCAGGTGGTAGCCCAGCTCGCCGCGCGGCGACTCGACCGTCGAGTACACCTGCCCCGCCGGCACCGCGAAGCCCTCGGTGACCAGCTTGAAGTGGTGGATGAGCGACTCCATCGACTGCCCCATGATCTTGCGGACGTGCTCCAGGGAGTTGCCCATGCCGTCCGCGCCGACCGAGAGCTGGGCCGGCCAGGCGATCTTGCGGTCGGCCACCATCACCGGGCCGGGCTCCATGTTCGCCACGGCCTGCTCGATGATCTTGAGCGACTCGTGCATCTCGGCCACCCGCAGCCGGTACCGGGCGTAGCAGTCGGCCTCGGTCGCGGTCGGGACCTCGAAGTCGTACTCCTCGTAGCCGCAGTACGGCTCGACCTTGCGCAGGTCCCAGGGCAGCCCGGCGGAGCGCAGGATCGGGCCGGTCGCGCCGAGCGCCAGGCACCCGTCCAGCGGCAGGTAGCCGACGTCCTCCAGGCGCTGGCGCCAGATCGGCTGACCGGTGAGCAGCTTGTCGTAGTCGGGCAGCCGCTTGCGCATCACCGCGATGAAGTCGGTGACCTTGTCCTGCCAGCCGTCCGGGAAGTCCTGGGCCAGCCCGCCGGGGCGGACGTAGGCGTGGTTCATCCGCAGCCCGGTGAGGAACTCCAGCAGGTGCAGGACCTCCTCGCGCTCGCGGAACCCGGCGGTCATGCCGGTCAGCGCGCCCAGCTCCATGCCGCCGGTGGCCAGCGCGACCAGGTGCGAGCCGATCCGGTTGAGCTCCATGAGCATCACCCGGGCCTGCTGCGCGCGCCGCGGCGCCTCGACCCCGAGCAGCTTCTCCACCCCGAGGCAGTACGCGGTCTCGTTGAAGATCGGCGCCAGGTAGTCCATCCGGGTCACGAACGTGACGCCCTGGGTCCAGTTGCGGTACTCGCAGTTCTTCTCGATGCCGGTGTGCAGGTAGCCGATCACCGACCGGGCCTGCTGCACGGTCTCGCCCTCGAGCTCGAGCACCAGCCGCAGCACGCCGTGCGTGGACGGGTGCTGCGGACCCATGTTGATCACGATGCGGTCGTCGTGCTCGACGTCGAGCAGGGTGTCCCAGTCGCCACCGGTGACGGTGTAGACCGGCCCCTCGGTGGTGATCCGCTCCTCGGCGGGAGCCGGGCTGTCGTCGCGGATGTCGGTCATGCCGCCACCTCCAGAAGGCAACCGCGGAGGGTCATGAGTAGGCCCGCCGCTCATCGGGCGGGGGGATCTCCGCGCCCTTGTACTCCACCGGGATGCCACCCAGCGGGTAGTCCTTGCGCTGGGGATGTCCGTCCCAGTCGTCCGGCATCAGGATCCGGGTCAGCGCCGGGTGCCCGTCGAAGATCACCCCGAACATGTCCCAGGTCTCCCGCTCGTGCCAGTCCGCGGTCGGGTAGACCTCCACGATGCTCGGCAGGTGCGGGTCCTCGACGTCCAGCGCGACCTCCAGCCGGACGCGCCGCCGGTAGGTCATCGACAGCAGGTGGTAGGCCACGTGCAGCCGGGAGTCGACACCGGTGCCGTAGTCCACCCCGGAGACCGACGAGCACAGCTCGAAGCGCAGCGCCGGGTCGTCCCGCAGGGTCCGGCACATCTCCACGATGCTCTCCCGGCGCACGTAGAAGGTGATCTCGCCGCGGTCGATGGTGATCTGCTGGACGGCCCCGCGGTCCACCCCGCGCTCGACCAGCGCCTCGGCCACGTCGTCGGCGAACTCGTCGAACCAGCCGCCGAACGGGCGCTCGGCCGGGGCCGGCGCGTAGCCGGGCAGCCGCAGGCCGCCGAAGCCCGAGGTGTCGCCCGAGCCGCTGACCCCGAACATGCCCTCCCGGTTGCGGGCGCCCGCCACGGCCGTGCGGGTGCCGCCCTCCGGGGCGACCCCGGCGGAGTCGGTGGTCTGCTCGACCTCGCCCTCGCGCGGCGGCTCGCCGCCGGCAGCCCGCTGCGCGGTGAGGTCGGTGCCGCTCTGCTCGGCGGAGGACTGCGGGCCGCCGGTGGGCTCGGCGGTCTCCTTGGAGGTGCCCGCCGTCTGGTCCTGAGCAGCGTCCTGGTCGGCCATCGTGCTCAGTTCCCCGGGGTCGCGGTCGTCTGGTCGGTCGTGCGGGCGTCGATCGTGCCCGGCCGGACCGGGTCGGCCGAGCGCTTCTTCTTCGGCGCGTACTTGACCGAGGACGGCACCAGCTCGGTCTTGTACCCGCTGGCCGCCAGCTCGGCGGCCCGCTTCGGCCCGAGCGGCTCGTCCATGATCTTGGCGTGGATCTTGAGGATCGCGTCCATCAGCATCTCCGGGCGCGGCGGGCAGCCCGGCAGGTACATGTCCACCGGCACGATGTGGTCGACGCCCTGGACGATCGCGTAGTTGTTGAACATGCCGCCCGACGACGCGCACACGCCCATCGCCAGCACCCAGCGCGGCTCGGGCATCTGGTCGTAGATCTGGCGCAGCACCGGGGCCATCTTGTTGCTCACCCGGCCGGCCACGATCATCAGGTCGGCCTGCCGCGGCGAGGCCCGGAACACCTCCATGCCGAACCGGGCCAGGTCGTAGCGCGGCGCGCCGGTGGTCATCATCTCGATCGCGCAGCAGGCCAACCCGAAGGTGGCCGGCCACAGCGAGGACTTCCGGGTCCAGTTGACCAGCTTCTCCACGCTGGTCAGCAGGACGCCGCTGGGCAGGTTCTCCTCGAGGCCCATGTCAGTTCCACTCCAGTCCGCCGCGGCGCCACTCGTAGACGTAGGCGAATCCGATGGTGGCGATGTACAGCACGATCGCCACCAGGCCGAAGACCTCCAGCCGGTCCGCCACCACGGCGTACGGGTAGAGGAACACCAGCTCGATGTCGAACAGGATGAACAGCATCGCGGTCAGGTAGTAGGCGACCGGCATCCGGCCGCCGCCGACGACCGGCTGCGGGGACGGTTCGATACCGCACTCGTAGGCGTCCAGCTTGGCCCGGTTGTAGCGGCGCGGGCCGATGAAGGGCGCGGCCGTCACCGAGAACAGGGCGAACGCACCGGCCAGCGCGAACATCAGCACCATCGGCAGGTAGGGATCGAGCATCCGGGCACCCTCGTGGTCGGTGGTCGTCGGGTCTGCGGGTCCAACGGCGGTCCCGGGCGGCGACCCTAGGTCGGGGCGCCGGCCGGACCCGAGCCAGGCCAGCCTTACTACGTGCCGCGGGCCTGGTCACCGCCCTGCCGGACGGTCGTGACCTGGCCGCGGCCGGACCCGTCCGACGACCCCGCGCGCGGTGTCGCCGACCCGGGAACCCGCCGTGACCATACGGCCCTTGTGAACAGATTCACGAAGTCAGCAGAAGTCTAGGACGCGTCCGCGCTCGGCGCTCGGCCCCCACCGCTACCGGATGCGGGTGCGCCCGGGATGTCCCGGCCGAGCACGGCGCGTCATGATGTGCCGGTCGGGTACCCGGTCGTGCCCGGCGCACGGTCCGGCGGGTCGCGGACCGTGCGCGGGCGCCGGGTCGGGGCGGTTCTCGGGAGGTGCGGGAGTGGCGGATCGGCCGGTGACGGTCTCGGTCAGCTACCCCGTCGCGCCCGCTGAGCAGGACGAGTTCGAGGCCTGGTCCCGGCTGCGGCTGGCCGAGTCGGCCGAGCGGCCGGGGCACCTGGGCGGCCAGGTGCTGGCCCCGCCGCAGCCCGGGCCGGACTGGTACATCGTGCACCGGTTCGAGAACGAGCGGGCGGCCAGCAGCTGGGAGGACTGGTTCCGGGCCTCCCCCGGGTTCGGCCCGGCCGGCGGCATCGAGTGGCGGGTCGACCGGGCCGCCGACGCCGCTCGCGCCCGCAGCGGACGTCCGGTGGGGCCCGGCGAGGCCCCGGCCCAGCCGGCCGGGCGGGGTGGTCCGGGTGTGGTCGCGCCGTCCGGCGGGCCGCGCCGCGCGGTCCCCCGCCCCCCGGACGCCGGGCCCGGCGACGC
>DASQMQ010000484.1:0-4569 GCA_035645455.1 Pseudonocardia sp. | reverse complement strand
CAGGTCCAGCAGGGCGCCGCGCAGCAGGGTCAGCACCGCGGTCGGGTCGCCGGACCCCGTCGTCGAGGACCCCGCCGAGCAGGGCGAGCCGGTCCCGGACTACGAGCGCGCTCGGCCGGCCTGACCAGCGGATACGGCGTTCGGCCTATCCGAAGGGAGCGTTCGGCCGACAAGAGGCGTGCCTCTCCGCATTCACGTCACTACACTGGGTCAATCCGTGGCCGTCCGCGGTCAGCGGTGTCAGCTCGGAGAGCTGAGTCGGAGGACGACGGTCAGACGAAGGAGCAGCACGTGGCTGGAGATCCGTACACGGCGTGCGCCGAGGAGCTGGCGCTCACCCCGCGTCTGGTGCGGCAACTGCTCGCCGACCACTCGCCCACCGCGGACGGGTGGTGCCGCGCGCACGACGGACACCAGGAGCGGCACCCCTGCTCGATCCGCACCCTGGCCGAGTTCGCCCGGGCGCACGCCGCCGCCCGGCCGCGGATGAGCACCTCAGCGTGACGAGCCGGCCGGGCACGCACCTCCTCTCTCAGGCCGCCGCCCTCAAGCCGCCGCCTCCCACTGCCACTGCTCGACCATCGGGTCGCCGCAGTCCGGACAGGGCACCTCGCAGCCCGCGGTGGCCCCGGCCGCCAGTTCGGCGTCGACGCCGCACTCCGCGCAGTTCCACCAACCCGTCGTCATCATCGTGTCCACCCGACCGATGCTAAATGACACCCATGACATTCACCGGCGGTTCGTCGGGTCCCGGCACGCGCGGCTACCGCCGGGTCACCCTCTGGATCGGGCCCTGCCCATGATCGGCTGTGACGCGCGGACCTGCGCGGACGCCACTGTAACGCCCCGATCTCAGCCGCCGAGTGCCCTGTGGGGGAGCGCGCCGGACGGCGTGCCGACGGGGTTCGGCGTGACCGGCCCCACGGCCCGTCGAGGGTGCTCCCGACCGGTGGGATTCCCCCTCCCCCACCGGTCCCGGGTCCACACCGGCGTGCCCGCCGGTGTGGACCCGGCCGGCTCAGAGCTCGTCGACGAGGTCGGCGATGGACGGGATCACCCGGTGGGGCCGGTAGGGGAACCGGTCGATGTCCTCGGCCTGCACGATCCCGGTCAGCACCAGCACCGTGCGCATCCCGGCCTCCAGCCCGGCCACGATGTCGGTGTCCATCCGGTCGCCGATCATCGCGGTGGTCTCCGAGTGCGCCTGGATCCGGTTCAGCGCCGCGCGCATCATCAGCGGGTTGGGCTTGCCGATGTAGTAGGGCTCGACGCCGGTCGCCTTGGTCATCAGCGCCGCGACCGCCCCGGTCGCCGGCAGCACGCCGTCGGCGGACGGGCCGGTCGGGTCGGGGTTGGTCGCCACGAACCGGGCGCCGTCGCGGATCAGCCGGATCGCCGTGGTCACCGCGGTGAAGCTGTAGGTCCGGGTCTCGCCCAGCACCACGTAGTCCGGGGCGTTGTCGGTGAGCACGTAGCCGATGTCGTGCAGCGCGGTGGTCAACCCGGCCTCGCCGACGACGTAGGCGCTGCCCTGCGGGCGCTGGTCGTCCAGGAACGTGGCGGTGGCCAGCGCCGAGGTCCAGATCGACTCCGCGGGCAGGTCGATGCCGCTGGACCGCAGCCGGAACTGCAGGTCGCGCGGGGTGTAGATGGAGTTGTTGGTGAGCACCAGGAACGGCGTGCCGGTGTCGCGCAGCCGGCTCACGAACGCGTCCGCTCCGGGGATCATCCGACCCTCGTGCACGAGCACGCCGTCCATGTCGGTCAGCCAGTTCTCGATCGGCCTCTGCTCGGTCACGCGATCACGGTAGGGCCGTCCGCACCGGCACGCCGGGTCACCCCCGCTGAGCGGCCGGGTGTGTATCTGTGCGCGTTGTCGTGCGCTCATCGACCTACCACGCCGTTCCCGCCGTGGCCACGATGGATCCGGCCCCGGGTGAGCCGGACCACCGGCCGCCCACCGCGCAGCCGCGCCGCCGGGCGCGGACCGGAGATCGATCTGGAGTCCGCATGACCGGAGTGGTCCCGACCGACCCGTTCACGGCCACCGCGAACGGCGTCCGCCGGCTCGCCTACGACGACCTCGCCGCGCGGGCGCCCGTGCACCGCCACCAGCTGCCGATGGGTGGCGAGTGCTGGTTGGTCACCGGGTACGCCGCCGCGAAGGCCGCGCTCACCGACCGGCGACTGGTCAGGGGCGGGCCGGGGCACGGACCGTTCGCCGGGCAGCTGGCCCCGGAGATCGTCGCGGCCATGGACCACCACCTGCTCGCCCTCGACCCGCCCGACCACACCCGGCTGCGCAAGCTCGTCGCCGCGGCGTTCACCCGGCGCCGGTCCGAGCAGCTCGCGCCGCGGGTCCAGGAGCTGACCGACCGGCTGATCGCCCGGTTCGCCGACCGCGACGAGATCGACCTGGTCACCGCGTTCGCCCAGCCGCTGCCGATCGCCGTGATCTGCGAGCTGCTGGGCGTGCCGGAGGCCGACCGGGCCGCGTTCCGCGGGTGGACCGGGCCGCTGGTCACCGGGGCGCTGGTCGGCTTCGAGCGGTACTCGGCCGCGGCCTCCGCGATGGTGACCTACACCCACGACCTGCTGGCCCGCAAGCGCCGCGAGCCGGCCGACGACCTGCTCTCCGCGCTGGTCGCGGTGCGCGACGGCACCGACGCGCTCACCGAGGACGAGCTGACCTCGATGGTGTTCCTGCTGCTGGTGGCCGGGCACGAGACGACCGTCAACCTGATCAGCAACGGCGTGCTGGCGCTGCTGGAGCACCCCGGCCAGCTGGCCCGGCTGCGCGCCGAGCCGCACCGGATCGGGGCCGCGGTCGAGGAGCTGCTGCGCTTCGACGGGCCCCTGCAGTCGGCCGTCCCGATGATCGCGGCGGCGCCGACCGAGATCGGCGGGGTGCCGATCCCGGCCGGCGACGTGGTGGTCGTGTCGCTGCTGGCGGCCAACCGCGACCCGGCCCGGCTGCCCGGCGCCGGCGCGCTCGACCTCGCCCGGCCCGAGTCCCCGCACCTGGCCTTCGGCCACGGCATCCACCACTGCCTGGGCGCCCCGCTGGCCCGGGTGGAGGGCCGGATCGCCCTGGGCACGCTGATCGCCCGGTTCCCGGACCTGGCCCTGGCCGGGCCGGCCGGCGAGCTGGTCCGCGCGCCGGGCCTGCTGATGAACGGGCTGACCGCGCTGCCGGTGCGGCTGCGCTGAGCCGGTGCTGGCGCCGGTGGCCCCGCTGCTGCGCACTCAGGCGGCGGGTTGGCAGGTGGGGCACCAGAACAGGTTGCGGGCCAGGTGCGCGACGTGCGCGATCGGCGTGCCGCAGACCAGGCACGGCTCGCCGGTGCGGCGGTAGGCGTAGACCCTGCGGGCGCACCGCGCGCCGCGGTCGGCCGGCCGGAGCAGCCGGGGGTCGTGCTCGGGCCGCAGCGTCTCGATCTTGCCGCGGCGCACCCCGTCGCGCAGCAGCGCCACCAGGTCGTCCCACAGCAGGTCCCACTGCTCGCGGCCGAGCGCCCGCCCGGGCAGCTGCGGGTCCAGCCCGTGCCGGAACAGGGCCTCGGCGCGGTAGACGTTGCCCACCCCGGCGATCACCGCCTGATCCATCAGCAGGGTGGCCAGCGGGGCCCGGGACCGGGAGATCCGGGCCCAGGCCCGGTCCGGGTCGGCGTCGCGGCGCAGCGGGTCCGCGCCGAGCCGGGCGTGGATCGCGGCCACCTCGGCGTCGGTGATCAGCTCGCAGGCGGTCGGGCCGCGCAGGTCGGCGTGGTGGGTCGGGCCGACGATCCGCATCCGGACCAGCCCGCGCGGCTCCTCGACCGGCCGCGGCACATCGCTGAACTGCCCGTACAGGCCCAGGTGGACGTGCACGACGAGGTCCGGGCCGTAGTGGTGGAACAGGTGCTTGCCGTGCGCCTCGGTGCGCTGCAGCACCCGACCGTCGACGATCTCGGCGCTGGTGGCGAACCGGCCCTGGGGGCTGCTGACGGCCAGCGGGTGGCCGACGTAGCGGCGGCGGTGCAGGCGGGCCAGGCGGTGCAGGGTGTGACCTTCGGGCAAGACGACCTCGGGAGAGCGTGGGGAGCCGGGACCGGCCGAGGTTACGTCCGCCCGGGCGGCCCGGCACGCCGACTGCCGCCGGTGGGTCAGGTCGCCGGCCGCGGCGGGGGGACGTGGGTGCGCTCGTACTCGTCGAGCAGGCCGATGCGCCGGGCGTGGCGCGGGTCGCCGGAGAAGGCGGTGTCCAGGAACGCGGCGGCGATCTCCCCGGCCTGCTCCGGGGTGTGCATGCGGGCGCCGATCGCGACGACCTGGGCGTCGTTGTGCAGGCGGCCGAGCCGGGCGGTCTCCACGCTCCAACCCAGCGCGGCGCGGATGCCCGGGACCTTGTTCGCGGCGATCTGCTCGCCGTTGCCGGACCCGCCGATCACGATGCCCAGGCTGCCCGGGTCTGCCAGCACGGCGAGCCCGGTCGCGATGCAGAACGGCGGGTAGTCGTCCTCCGCGTCGTAGGCCGCCGGTCCGACGTCGACCGGTTCGTGGCCCAGACTGGCCAGGTGGGTCAGCAGG
>DASQMQ010000483.1:0-2221 GCA_035645455.1 Pseudonocardia sp. | reverse complement strand
AGCCGCCGGCGGGCTGCGCGAGCCGCGGCGGGCTGCGCGGGCGGCGGGGTGCGGGGGCGGCGGGGTGCGGGGGTCAGCGGGAGGCGGCGGCGACCAGATCGGCGAGCGCCCGCTGCGCCCAGGCGTGGGTGGCGTCGTACTGCCCCAGCCCGAACTCCGCCGCCAGCCGCCCCAGCTCGGAGCGGCGGCTGCCGTCCGACCGCGGGATGGTCGTCAGCACCTCGCGCAGCTCGGTCGCCGCGGCCGCCGCGTCCTCGGCGATGGCGGTGAGCATGGCGCGCTGGTCGGCCGGGTCCAGGACCGGGATCAGGAACATCCGCAGCACCTGGGAGTTGCGCACCACACCACCGGCGGGAGGGCGCAGGAGCCACCCGCGCAGCTCGTCGCGACCGGACGGGGTGATGTCGTAGGTCTTGCTGCCCCGGGCGCCCTCGTCGACCACCCGGACGAGGTCGCGGGCGGCCAGCTTGGCCAGCTCGGGGTAGATGCTGGCGTGGCCGGCGTGCCAGGCGTAGCGGCCGAAGTCGCGCTCGAACTCCCTGGCCAGCTCGTAGCCGGTGGCCGGGGCCGCGGCCAGCAGGCCGAGCAGGGCGTGCGGGAGCGACATGGCCGGGAGCATAACCGTCGGCAGCTGACATGTCAGTATTGACATGTCGAGTGCGAGGGGTCCAGGCTCGGAGCATGACGACGACCTCGACGCCGATGTACCTGTCCGGCCACCTGGCCCCGGTCCCGGACGAGATCAGCGCGGTGGACCTGCCGGTGGACGGCGCCCTGCCGGCCGAGCTGACCGGGCGCTACTTCCGCAACGGGCCCAACCCCCGACCCGGGGAGGATCCGGGGCACTGGTTCCTGGGCCACGGGATGATCCACGGGGTGCGGCTGCGGGAGGGCCGCGCGGAGTGGTACCGCAACCGCTGGGTCCGCACCGGCGCGCTGGAGGGCCGGCCGTTCCTCGGCGCCGAGGGCTTCGACCGCACCGCCGTCGTCGCCAACACCCACATCGTCGAGCACGGCGGGAAGCTGCTCGCGCTGGTCGAGAACGGCTTCCCGTACCAGGTCACGCCGGAGCTGGAGACGGTCGGGCCGTGCGACTTCGACGGCCGGCTGACCACCGCCATGACCGCCCACCCCAAGTGCGACCCGGACACCGGCGACCTGCACTTCTTCGCCTACAGCCCGCTGGCCCCGCACCTGGTCTACCACCGGCTGTCCGCGGCCGGGGAGCTGGTGACCAGCGCCGAGGTGCCCGGCGCCGGGCCGTCGATGATGCACGACTTCGCGATCACCGACCGGCACGCGGTGTTCCTGGACCTGCCGGTGGTGTTCCGGATGGACCTGGTCGGGCGGAGCATGCCCTACGGCTGGGACGACGCCTACCCGGCGCGGATCGGCGTCATGCCGCTGGACCGCCCCGGCGAGGTCCGTTGGATCCCGGTCGACCCGTGCTACGTCTTCCACGTCGGCGGCGCCCGGACCGAGGCCGACGGCCGGATCACGCTGGACGCCTGCCGCTACTCGGCGGCCGATCTGGACGCGATCTGGGGCTCGATCGGCGGGTCCGCCGCGGGCGCGGCAGCCGACGCGGCGGCCAGCGGGTCGGCCCGGCTGCACCGTTGGACCCTCGACCCGGACGCCGGCACGGTCACCGAGACCGCCCGCGACGACCGCCCGGTGGAGTTCCCGACGTTGGACGACCGGCTGCTCGGCCGGCCGTCCCGGCACCTGTACGCGGTGTCCGAGCGGGGCCGCTCGGCCGCGGTGGTCAAGTACGACGAGCAGACCGGGTCGGTCGACGCCCACGAGCTCGGCCCGGACACCGTCGCCGGGGAGGCGGTGTTCGTGCCCGCCGAGGGCGGCACCGCCGAGGACGACGGCTGGCTGCTGACCATCACCACCCGCCGCGACGGCAGCGCATCGCAGCTGCTGGTGCTGGACGCCACCGACGTCGGCGGCGCCCCGGTGGCCGCGGTGACCCTCCCCCGCGGCGTCCCGGCCGGCTTCCACGGCTCCTGGATCCCCGACGCGTAGCCGCCGGGTCACCCCGGCCAGGTTCAGGAAGGCCACCTTCAGGTCCGCTGCGGGCAGGAAGGTGGCCTTCCTGAACCGGGGAGGGGGCTACCGCGAGTAGTGGAGAGCGTGCTCTAATACTGCGCGTGACAGTCGACGGGGTGGTGCCCCGGTTCTACGCGGCGCTGGCGACGGGCGACGTGAGCGCCTT
>DASQMQ010000482.1:0-13035 GCA_035645455.1 Pseudonocardia sp. | reverse complement strand
GTCAACTCGGCGAACAGCTCGTCGAAGGTCTTCACAGTGGGGCTCCCTCCGCTTCCAAGTGTTGACTGTGGGATGCGCGACAGCACGTCCGACCGCCGGGGTGTGCTGCGCCCGGTGGCCCTCGCGCGCCGGGTGGCGCGGCCACCCGCCCGTCCGGGCTGGGCGGATCGGGTGAACGCCCGGGCGAGCGGACCGCGACCGGAGACGAGCGGTTCCGCGCAGGTCAGCGCGGCCAGCCGGGGTCGCCGACGCGGCCAGCAGGGACAACGACGCCGTCAGGCGGCCGGGCGCGACGACGCCGCCGTCCACGCCGCGATCAGCTCCTCGGCGGTCAGCCCCACCAACGAGGCCCGCTGCACCCGGGCCGGCCCGTCGGGCACCTCGACCTCGCACGGCACGACGAGGACCGCCGCCCCGGCGCGCTCGGCGGCCAGCGCACCGGTCGGCGAGTCCTCCACGGCCAGGCAGCGCGCGGGGTCGACGCCCAGCAGCTCGGCGGCGCGCCGGTACGGGTCCGGGGCGGGCTTGCCGTGGGGGACCTCGTCGCCGCACACGGTGACGGTGAAGTGCCCGCGCCCGATGGTCTCCAGGGCCACCTCGGTGAGCGCCCGCTCGGTGTTGGTGACCAGCGCGGTGGGCCAGCCGGCGGCGGTGACCGCGCGCAACGCCGCCTGCGCCCCGGGCCGCCACTCCGGCCCGGCCGCGAACAGCTCGGCGGTCCGCTCGGTCATCCAGGCCGCCGCGGCGGCCTGCCGCTCCGGGTCCCGGGGCAGGCCCAGGTCGTCGAACAGGATGTCCGTGCTGTCGGCCATGTTGGAGCCGATCATCGCCGTGCGGGCCGACCCGCTCAGCTCGCCGCCCAGCCAGCGCGCGGTCTCGGCGATGGACACGGTCCAGAGCTTCTCGGAATCGACCAGCGTGCCGTCCATGTCCCAGAGGACGGCGTCCGGGCCCGTCCCGGCCGACCGCCCGGCCGACGTCTCAGCCGGCATTGAAGTACTTCGCCTCCGGGTGGTGGGCGACCATGGCGTCGGTGGACTGCTCCGGGTGCAGCTGCAGCTCCTCGGACAGCTCGACCCCGATCCGGCCCGGCTGCAGCAGGTCGACGATCTTGGTGCGGTCCTCCAGGTTGGGGCAGGCGCCGTAGCCCAGCGAGTAGCGCGCGCCCCGGTAGCCGAGCTTGAAGAAGTCCTCGACGTCGGCCGGGTCCTCGGCGGCCAGGCTGACCGGGGCGTCCGCCCCGGCCGGGAAGACCAGCTCCTCGCGGATGCGCCGGTGCCAGTACTCGGCGAGCGCCTCGGTCAGCTGCACGCCCAGGCCGTGCACCTCCAGGTAGTCGCGGTAGGCGTCCTTGGCGAACAGCTCGTTGGCGTACTCGGCGATCGGGTTGCCCATGGTCACCAGGTGCAGCGGCAGCACGTCGACCTCGCCGCGGCGGACGGCCAGCTCCCGGGGGCGCCAGAAGTCGGCCAGGCACAGGTGGCGGTCGCGGCGCTGGCGGGGGAACTCCAGCCGGTAGCGCTCGGGGGCGTCCGGGCGGGGTTCGGTCAGCACCACCAGGGCGTCGCCCTCCGACACCGCCGGGAAGTAGCCGTAGACCACCGCGGCGTGCGCGAGCACGCCCTCGGTGGACAGCCGGTCGAGCCAGTACCGCAGCCGCGGGCGGCCCTCGGTCTCCACCAGCTCCTCGTAGGACGGGCCACCGCCGCCCTTGGCGCCGCGCAGGCCCCACTGGCCCAGGAACAGCGCCCGCTCGTCGACCATGCCGGAGTACTCGGCCAGGCTGATGCCCTTGACCACCCGGGTCTGCCAGAACGGCGGGACGGGCAGCGGGTTGTCCACCGTGACGTCGGAACGGGCCGGCATCGGGCCGGCCACCTCGGCCTCGGCGGCCCGGCGCTTGGCCGCGACCCGCTGCGAGCGCTCGTGGCGGGCCTTGCGCTCGGCCCGACCGCGCTCCTCCTCGGGGTCGATCTCCGGCGCGCCGCCGCGGCGGCGGGCCATGGTGGCGTCCATCAGCCGCAGGCCCTCGAAGGCGTCGCGGGCGTAGGAGACCCGGCCCTCGTACACCTCGGACAGGTCGTTCTCCACGTACGAGCGGGTCAGCGCGGCCCCGCCCAGCAGCACCGGGAGCCGGGAGGCGACCCCGCGGGAGTTCATCTCCTGCAGGTTCTCCTTCATGATCACCGTGGACTTGACCAGCAGCCCGGACATGCCCACGGCGTCGGCGCGGTGCTCCTCGGCGGCGCTGAGGATGGTCGCGATCGGCTGCTTGATGCCGAGGTTGACCACCGTGTAGCCGTTGTTGGTGAGGATGATGTCGACCAGGTTCTTGCCGATGTCGTGCACGTCGCCCTTGACCGTGGCCAGCACGATGGTGCCCTTGCCCTGGTCGTCCTCGGCGCGCTCCATGTGCGGTTCCAGGTAGGCCACCGCCGCCTTCATCACCTCGGCGCTGGCCAGCACGAACGGCAGCTGCATCTGCCCGGAGCCGAACAGCTCGCCGACGGTCTTCATGCCCGACAGCAGCGTGTCGTTGATGATCTCCAGGGCCGGCCGGGAGGTCAGCGCCTCGTCCAGGTCGGCCTCCAGGCCGGGGCGCTCGCCGTCGACGATGCGCCGCTCCAGGCGCTCGAACAGCGGCAGCCCGGCCAGCTCCTCGGCCCGCCCGGCGCGCGCCGAGGAGGCGGTGACGCCCTCGAAGAGCTCCATGAAGCGGTTGAGCGGGTCGTACCCGTCCCGGCGACGGTCGTAGACCAGGTCCAGGGCGACCGAGCGCTGCTCGTCGTCGATCTTCGCCATCGGCAGGATCTTGGCCGCGGACACGATCGCGGTGTCCAGCCCGGCGTTCACGCACTCGTGCAGGAACACCGAGTTGAGCACCTGGCGGGCGGCCGCGTTGAGCCCGAAGGAGACGTTGGAGACCCCGAGGGTGGTCTGCACGGCGGGGTAGCGCCGCTTGAGCTCGCGGATCGCCTCGATGGTCTCCAGCGCGTCGCGGCGGACCTCCTCCTGCCCGGTGGTGATCGGGAAGGTCAGGGTGTCCACGACGATGTCCTCGACGTGCATGCCGTGGTTGCTGGTCAGGTCGCGGATCAGCCGGTCGGCCACCCGGACCTTCCACTCCGCGGTGCGGGCCTGGCCCTCCTCGTCGATGCACAGCGCGACGACCGCGCAGCCGTGCTCGCGCACCAGCGCCATCGCCCGCTGGAACCGCGAGTCCGGCCCGTCGCCGTCCTCGTAGTTGACCGAGTTGATGATCGAGCGGCCGCCCAGGCGCTCCAGCCCGGCGCGCAGCACCTCGGGCTCGGTGGAGTCCAGCATCACCGGCAGCGTCGAGGCGGTGGCCAACCGGCCGGCCAGCTCGGCCATGTCGGCGACGCCGTCGCGGCCCACGTAGTCGATGCACAGGTCGACCAGGTGCGCGCCGTCGCGGGTCTGCTCGCGGGCGATCGCGACGCAGTCCTCCCAGTTCTCGGCGAGCATCGCGTCGCGGAACTTCTTGGACCCGTTGGCGTTGGTCCGCTCCCCGATCATCAGCACCGAGGTGTCCTGGCGGAACGGCACCGCGGCGTACAGCGAGCTCAGGCCCGGCTCCGGGCGCGGGTGCCGGACGGCGGGGGTGACCGCGCGGACCGCCTCGGCGATCGCGCTGACGTGCTCGGGCGTGCTCCCGCAGCACCCGCCGACCAGCCGCGTCCCGTAGTCCCGGACGAACACGGCCAGCGCCTCGGCGAGCCCGTCGGGGTCGAGCGGGTACTCCGCGCCCTTCGGCCCGAGCACCGGCAGCCCGGCGTTCGGCATCACCGACAGCGGGATCCGGGCGTGCTTGGACAGGGTGCGCAGGTGCTCGCTCATCTCGGCCGGGCCGGTGGAGCAGTTCAGCCCGATCAGGTCGATGCCCAGCGGCTCCAGCGCGGTCAGCGCGGCCCCGATCTCCGAGCCCAGCAGCATGGTGCCGGTGGTCTCCATCGCCACCTGGGCGACGATCGGGATGTACCGGCCCTCGTCGCGCATCGCCCGGCGCACGCCCAGCACGGCGGCCTTGACCTGCAGCAGGTCCTGGCAGGTCTCGATGACGACCGCGTCGGCGCCGCCGGCGACCAGCCCGCGCCCGCACTCGGCGTAGGCGTCGCGCAGGGTGGCGAACGCGGCGTGGCCCAGGGTGGGCAGCTTCGTGCCCGGGCCCACCGACCCCAGCACGTAGCGGCGCCGGTCCGGGGTGGACATCTCGTCGGCCACCTCGCGGGCCAGTTGCGCGCCCTTGAGCGCCAGCTCGTGGATGCGGTCGGCGATGTCGTAGTCGGCGAGGTTGGGCAGGTTCGCCCCGAACGTGTTGGTCTCCACCGCGTCGGCGCCGGCCTCGAAGTAGGCGCGGTGGATGCTGCGCACGACGTCCGGGCGGGTGTCGTTGAGGATCTCGTTGCAGCCCTCGAGGCCGCGGAAGTCGTCCATCACGAGATCGCCGGAGTCACCGGCCGCCTGCAGCATCGTGCCCATCGCCCCGTCGGCGATCACCACCCGCTGGGCCAGGGTGTCGAGGAAGTCGCTGTCGAAGGTGCGGGACGGCGCGTCGACGCTCCCGGTGATCGGATCCGCTGCCACCCGCCTCACGATAGTCCTACCCCTGCGCGGGCCCCGGCGGTGCAGCCCGGTGGGCGACGCCCCGGGGACGCAGCCGTGGCGGAGCGGGCCCGCGGCCGTAGGCTGGACCGATGACCGAACGCGAGCCGGACACCGGGGCGGAGACCGACCTGCCCCGCCTCGTCGACCCGGTGATGATCGCCGCGTTCGAGGGGTGGAACGACGCCGGGGAGGCCGCCAGCACCGCGCTGGAGCACCTGGAGCTGAGCTGGGACGCCACCCCGCTGGCCGCGATCGACCCCGAGGAGTACTACGACTTCCAGGTCACCCGGCCGCACGTGCGGCTGACCGACGGGGTGACCCGGCGCATCGAGTGGCACACCACCCGGCTGTCGGTGGCCACCCTGCCCGGCACCGACCGGCACGTGGTGCTGGTCAACGGGATCGAGCCCAACCTGCGCTGGCGCACGTTCTGCCAGGAGCTGCTGGGCTACGTCGACCGGCTCGGGGTGACCAAGGTGATCACCCTGGGCGCGTTGCTCACCGACACCCCGCACACCCGGCCCACCCCGGTCAGCGGCATCTCCTACGACAAGTCCTCGGCCAAGGACATGCAGGTCGAGCCGTCGACCTACCAGGGGGCCACCGGGATCGTCGGGGTGTTCCAGAACGCCTGCGTCGAGCACGGGGTGCCGGCGGTGTCGTTCTGGGCGGCGGTGCCGCACTACGTCTCCCAGGCCCGGGTGCCCAAGGCCGCGGTGGCGCTGCTGCACCGGGTCGAGGAGGTCCTCGACGTCGAGGTGCCGCTGGGCGGGCTGCCCGAGCAGGCCGAGGAGTGGGAGCGCACGGTCTCGGAGATGGCCGAGGCCGACGACGAGGTGCGCGAGTACGTCCGGCAGCTCGAGGAGCAGGCCGAGGCGGACGGCGAGGCGCTGCCCGAGGCGGACGGCGACGCCATCGCCGCGGACTTCGAGCGCTACCTGCGCCGGCGCGGCACCGGGGGCCCGGGCAACTGAGCGACGGCGACACCGGGTCGCCGCTGCCGGGTACGGGCGGGCGGGCGGCCCGGGCCGGGTTGTACGCCGGAGCCTACCTCGGGCCGTTCGGCGGCGGCGTGACCAGCGCGATGCTGCCGGAGCTGGGTGCGACCTTCGGTGTGCCGTCCGGCGCGGCGTCGCTCTCGGTCACCGCCTACCTCCTGCCGTTCGCCGGGCTGATGCTGTTCTCCGGCACCTGGGGTGCGCGGTGGGGCCGGCGGCGGACGGTCGTGGTGGCCTACGCGGTCTACGTGGTCGCCTCGGTGGCCTGCGTGCTGGCTCCCACCTGGCCGCTGTTCCTGGCCGGGCGGGCCGGCCAGGGACTGGCCAACGCGTTCACCACGCCACTGCTGCTCGCCGCGCTGGCCGGCGCCACCGCGCCGGACCGGCTCGGCCGGGTGCTGGGCTGGTTCGGCTCGTTGCAGGCGGCCGGGCAGACCTCGGCGCCGCTGTTCGGCGGGCTGGCCGCCGAGGTGGACTGGCGGCTGGCGTTCGGGGCGGTGGCCGGGGTGGCCGCGGTGCTCGCGGTGCTCGGCATCCCGACCGGGCGCACCGAGCCCGGCCGGCCGACCCTGCGCAGCGCGCTGCGGCTCGACGTGCTGCGGCTGGGGCTGGTGGCCGCGGTGGGCTGGGGATGGCTGGCCGGACTGGGCTTCCTGATCGCGCTGCGGCTGGAGGACGACTTCGGGCTCGGCGCCGGGCAGCGCGGCCTGGTGCTCACCGCGTTCGGGGTGGCCGGGCTGCTGGCCGCGCCGTTGGTCGGCGGGGGCATGAACCGGGTCGGGTCGCGCCGCAGCGTGCTGCTCGGATCCGGGTTGGGGGTGCTGGTGCTGGTCGGGGTGGGGCTGGCCCCTTCGGTGTGGCTGGTGGTCGGGCTGTGGGCCGTCGGCGGGGTGGCCACCCAGCTGGTGCTGGTCGGCACGAACACGTTGGTGCTCGGGTCGGGGCGGGCCAACGCGGGCGGAGCGACCTCGGTGGTGCAGGCGGTCCGGTTCGGCGGTGCGTCGGTGGCTCCGGTGGCGTTCACTCCCGTCTACCAGGCCGACCCGCTCGCGGCGTTCCTCGCGCCGGCCGCCGCGATCGCGGTGGTTCTCCCGCTCGCCCTGCCCCGCCCGCCCCGCGCCGAGGGCCCACCTGCCCGGTAGGCCGCGGCCAGCGGTCGGACCCGACGACGTCGCCTCACGCCTGCAGCACCGACAGCACGGCCCGGGCGTAGGCGCGTTCGGCGTCGACGTCGACGTGGCGCTGCTCGCCGCCGGGCCCGTCGACGACGACCGCGAAGCCGTCACCGACCGGTTCCAGCCGGCGGAAGCGGTCGCCGAGCGCGGCGCGCAACTGGCCCTCGCGGGGCAGCCACAGCACCGCCTCCTGCTCGACGCTGTCCAGCGCCCACTCGGTGGTGCCGTTGAACCGGAACAGCCGCCCGGTGGGGGCCTCGTGCACGTCGATGGTCAGCTCGCTGACCACGAACACCTCGTCGTCCATGTCCCGGTCGGCGATCACGAACCGGTCCCCGGGGGCCGGGGTCCAGGCCAGGCCGGCGGCGCGCAGCCGGGCGGCCAGCTCCACACCGAGCACGCTCAGGCCCGCACGGCCACGCCGAGCAGCGCGTCCACCGCGTCCCGGGCCAGGCCGGGGGCGTCGCGGTCGGTGCCGCGGCGCTGCAGGGCCTGCTCGGCCCAGCCGTCCACCGCGGCGAGGGCGGCCGGGGTGTCCAGGTCGTCGGCCAGGTGCGTGCGCAGCCGGGCGACCAGGTCGGTCGCGTCCGGGGCGGCGTCCAGGGCGGTCGCGGTGCGCCAGCGGGCCAGCCGGGCCCGTGCGGTCTCCAGCAGGTCGCCGGTCCACGGCCGGTCGGTGCGGTAGTGCCCGGCGAGCAGGGCCAGCCGGATCGCGTTCGGGTCGACGCCCTCGGCCCGCAGCTTGGACACGAACACCAGGTTGCCCCGGGACTTGGACATCTTCTCCCCGTCCAGGCCGATCATCCCGGCGTGCGTGTAGTGCCGGGCGAACGGGTGCACCCCGGTGAACGCCTCGGCGTGCGCGGCGCCGGACTCGTGGTGCGGGAAGATCAGGTCCGAGCCGCCGCCGTTCAGGTCGATCTGCGTGCCGAGCCGGTTCAGCGCGATCGCCGCGCACTCCACGTGCCAGCCCGGACGGCCCGCACCCAGGCCGCCGGCGGCGTCGCCGTCCCAGGACGGCTCGCCCTCGCGGGCCATCCGCCACAGCAGCGGGTCGTAGGGGTGCCGCTTGCCGGGGCGGTCCGGGTCGCCGCCGCGCTCGCCGGACAACCTGGTCATGGTGGCCTCGTCGTAGTTCGACTCGTAGCCGAACCGGCCGGTGACCGCGGCGTCGAAGTACACGTCGGGGAACTCGGGGTCCTCGACCCGGTAGGCGGCCCCGGCGGCGAGCAGCTTGCCGACCAGCTCGGCGATCTCGTCCATCGCCTCGACCGCCCCGATGTAGTGCCGTGGCGCCAGCACCCGCAGCGCCGCCATGTCCTCGCGGAACAGCGCGGTCTCGCGCATCCCGAGCACCACCCAGTCGTCCTGGTCGCGGGCGGCCCGCTCGAGCAGCGGGTCGTCGATGTCGGTGACGTTCTGCACGTAGTGCACGTCGTGGCCGAGATCCCGCCACACCCGGTTGACCAGATCGAAGGCCAGGTAGGTGGCGGCGTGGCCGAGGTGGGTGGCGTCGTAGGGGGTGATGCCGCAGACGTACATCGACGCGGTCGAGCCCGGCGCGGTCGGGCGCACCCGGCCGGTGGCGGTGTCGTGCAGGCGCAGCGGCGGGCCCCCGCCCGCCAGGCGTGGGACAGCGACGGAAGACCAGGTCTGCATGGTCACCAACCTACGTGGCGGGACGCCGCCGAGCCCCGTTCAGCGCCCCGTTCAGCGCCCTGTTCAGCGCCCTGTTCAGCGCCGGGTGCGCAGGTAGTCCGACACCACCTCGGCGCCCAGGCCGTCCACCGTCGGGGCGACCACCCGGCCACCGCAGCGCCGCGCCACCCCGTCGATGAACTCGGCCAGCCGCGGGTCGTCGCCCAGCATGAAGAAGGTGATCGACGCGTGCAGCGCCGCCACCCGGTCGACCTGGGCGACGGTGGCCCGCAGGGTCTCCCGGGCCGGCGGCCAGTCGAAGAACGGGGTGCCGTCCGGTTCCAGGTGCGAGGTCGGCTCGCCGTCGGTGACCACCAGCACCACCGGCTGGGCGTCGGCGTGGCGGCGCAGGTGCCGCTCGGCCAGCAGCAGCGCGTGCTGCAGGTTGGTGCCCTTCTCCCAGGTGCCCTCCAGGCCGACCAGCTCGCCCAGCTCGACCGACCGGGCGTGCGGCCCGAAGGTGATCAGCTCCAGGTCGTCGCCGCGGAACCGGGTGGAGATGAGCTGGTGCAGGGCGAGCGCGGTGCGCTTCATCGGCACCCACCGCCCGTCCTGCACCATCGACCAGGACGTGTCCACGCACAGCGCCACCGCGGCCCGGGTGCGCTGCTCGGTCTCCACGACCTCCACGTCGGTGACGTCGAGCCGGCGCGGGTCGCCGCCGGCCCGGCGCAGCTGGGCGTTGAGCATGGTGCGCGGCACGTTCCAGGCCTCGGTGTCGCCGAACGCCCACGGCCGGGTGGACCCGGTGGCCTCGCCGGCCGCCCCGGAGCGGTGGGTCTCCCGCTCGCCGCGGCGGGCGCCGATCCGGTCCACGACGTCGGACAGCGCGGACTCGCCGAGCCGGCGCAGCGCCTTGGGCGCGAGCTGCAGCGAGCCGTCGGCGGCCCGGCTGAACAGGCCCTCGCGCTCCAGCTCGCGCTGCAGCTCGGCGAGTGCGCGGGCGTCCACCCGGGCCTGGTCGCCGAGCTGCTCGCCGAGCACGTCGAGGTCGATGTCCTCCAGCCGGGCGCCGGGGTAGCTCTGGGCCAGCTGCTCGGCCAGCGCGTCGAGCTGACCGAGCTGCTCCATCGCCCGGGTGGCCTCGCCCATGCCCATCGGGTTCTCGCCGCGGAACCGGCCGCGACCGTCCCAGTCCTCGCCCGGGCGCAGCGCCTCCAGCTGGGCGTCGAGCTGGGACAGGGCCTGGGCCAGCCGCGGGTCGCCGAACGCCTGCTGGGACAGCTCCATCAGCTCGGCGCGCTGCTCGGCGGTCATCGAGTTGAGCATCCGCTGCGCCGCCGCGGCCCGCTGGGCCAGCAGGTCGACCAGCTCCTCGGTGTTCTGCGGGCCCTCCGGGAAGAACTCGCCGTGCCGGCCCATGAACTCGCTGAACTGCGCCTCGGTGTCCTGGCCCTGCGCGTGGTTCGCGAGCAGGGAGTTGAGGTCGTCGAGCATCTCCCGGATCCGCTCGACGTCGGCCGGGGTGGCGTTCTGCATCGCCTGCTTCATCCCGGCGAAGCGCTGGTCGAGCAGCTCCCGGCCGAGCAGGTCGCGGATCTCCTGGTAGGTGTCCCGGGCGTCGCCGGACTGCCAGTCGTAGGAGTCCAGCTCGCGGACCGCTCCCCCGGTGTCGGACGGCAGCGCGTCCAGCGACATCTCGCGGAACCGGGCGTCGTCGTCGTCGCGGCGGCCCAGCACGTCGCGCTCGGCGTCCAGGGCGCGCGCCAGCAGCTCGCGGACCTCCTGCAGGGTGCCGTCGAGGCGGTTCTCCCGCTGCAGCCGGCTGCGCCGCTGCCAGACCTCACGGGTCAGGTCGTCCAGGCCGCGGCGCTCGCCGAGCCCGCGGCGCAGCAGCTCCTGCATCGCCGCGCGCGGTGAGGAGCCCTCCATGACGTCCCGGCCGATCTCGTCCAGGGCCGCCCGCAGGTCGAACGGCGGGGCGAGCGGGTCGGGGCCCTCGACGTAGGGGCCGTACCGCACTCGTCGATCTCGCCTGCGCGCCACCCCGACCACGCTACGCCGGGTCGGCGCCGCCCACGATCGCGTGCGTCCCCGAGACGGCATGCACCGGGCCGGGCATGGGGATCGGGATCGGGATCGGCACCACCGCCGGACCCTGCCGGGGGTCGAGCACCAGCCCGGAGCCCCAGCCCACAGCCCGCCGTCGGTGTCGACCGCGTAGCCGGTGCGCCCGCGCGCCCCGATCCAGCGCACCGGCACGGTCCCGTCGGCCCAGCCGCTCAGTCCGATCAGACCGGCCAGGGCGCGGAGCTGGCGGCGGAAGGGCAGATCGATCACGGGTCGGAGCCTGTCCGGGGTCCGGTGGCGCCGGCATCCGCAGTCCACGGAGCCGACATCTAGGCATTGACAAGTTCCCCCGCGAGAGCGCATCTTGTCACTGACAGGATCGCCTTCCGGAAGGACTCGTCATGGTTCCGCTCATCGTCTTCGTCGTGGTCACGCTGGCACTGCTGGCGGCCGGAGCCGCGGGGGTGGGCCGACTTCGGCCGTGGCCGGTCGCCCTGCGCGGCGGGCTGGCGGCCCTGTTCCTGACGACCGGCGTGGCCCACTTCGTCGGCATGCGCGCCGAGCTGATCAGCATGGTCCCGCCGGCACTGCCCGAGCCCGGCCTGCTGATCACCATCACCGGCGTGCTCGAACTGGCCGGTGCGGCCGGACTGCTGCTGGCCCGGACCGCACCGTGGGCCGCGGGCGGACTCGCCGCCCTGCTCGTCGCCATGTACCCGGCGAACGTCCACGCAGCTGTGCAGGGCATCGCGACCGGGCCCGAATCCGCCCTGCTCCCCCGGACCCTGATCCAGATCCTCTGGCTGGCCGCCGCTGTGGCGATCGTGGTGTCCGCCGTCCGGGACCGTCGCCCGGCCGCACAGCGCCGCCGGGCTGCCCCGGCTGCTCCGGCCGGCGCGATGTCGACGCGCTGAGCCCGGGCTGCCCTCACCCGGCCAGGCGCACCGCCGCGGCCCGGGCCCGGGCCACCGCGTCGGCGTCGCCGGCCGCGGTGGCCAGCACCGTCGCCCCCTCGTAGAGCAGGTGCAGCTCGGCCCCGACGCGGTCGGGATCGGCGATGCCGGCCTCCCGGACCAGCCCGGTGAGCTGCTCGCGCATCCAGCGCTTCTCGGCGTGGATCTCGGCCACCGCGGGGTGGTCGGTGCCGCCCACCTCGGCGTGGGCGTTGACGAAGGCGCAGCCGCGGTCCTGCTCGCGCAGCCAGCGGCGCAGCAGGTCGAACACCGCCACCGGGCGCCGCGCCGGGTCGACCTCGGCCAGCCCGGCCTGCAGGAACTCCTGGTACACCAGGGCGCGGCGGCGCAGGTAGCGGGCGACCAGCTGGTCCTTGGAGCCGAACCGGTCGTAGAGGGTCTTCTTGGTGGTGCCGGCGGTCTCGGCGATCAGGTCGACCCCGACCGCGCGGATGCCGTGCCGGTAGAACAGGGTGCTGGCCGCGTCGAGCAGCCGGAGCCCGGCCGGGGTCAGTGCGTCGTCGGCCGTGGCGGGGATCTTCGTGGCGGTGATCTTCGTGGTGGTCATCGGTTCCCCTCGGTCCACTGCGAGTATACCGACCGGTGTGGTTACTTGTGCGCATGCGCACCGACCTGGCCCTGGCTGTGGCGTTCGTCGTGCTGTGGAGCTCCGGGTTCGTCGGGGCCGAGCTGGGCACCGCGTACGCCGCTCCGGACACGCTGCTGGCCTGGCGCTACGCCGCGGCGGCCGGCTTGCTGTGGCTCGCGGTCGCGGTGCGCCGGGCCGCGGTGCCGCGCGGGGCACCGGCCCGGCAGGTCCTGCTCGGACTGCTGACCCAGGTGCTCTACCTGGGCGGTGTGGTCACCGGGGTCGCCATGGGGGTGCCCGCGGGTACGACGGCGCTGGTCGCCGCACTGCAGCCGCTGGTCGTCGCGGCAGCGGCCGGACCGGTCCTGGGTGAGCGGACCACCCCGCGGCAGCGGCTCGGGCTGCTCGCCGGGCTCGCCGGGGTGACCCTGGTGGTGGCGGGCGACATCAGCCCGGGCAGCGCGCCGTGGTGGGCGTTCCTGCTGCCCGTCGGGGGGATGCTGGCGCTGTCGGCCGGGACGCTGACCGAGCGGCGGCTGCGCCCGCCGGAATCACCACTGGTGACGATGACACTCCAGTCGACGGTGGCGGCCGCGGCCTTCATCACCGCCGCCGCGCTCGGCGGCCGCCTCGCACCGCCGGCCGCGGCGGGCTTCTGGGGCGCGGTGGTGTGGACCGTGGTGCTGTCGTCGTTCGGCGGGTACGGCACCTACCTGCTGGTGCTGCGGCGCAGCGGGGCGGTGCGGGTCAGCACGCTGCTGTACCTGACCCCGCCGACCACGATGGCCTGGACGTGGGCCATGTTCGGCGAGGTCCCCGGCCCGCTGACCGTCCCGGGCATCGCGCTGGTCGCCGCCGGCGTCGCGCTGGCCCTGATCCCGGCCCGCCGGTCACCGTCGCCCACCCCGCACCCCGCCCGACGCCTGGAAAGCCACCTTCCAGGCCTCTGACGTCGGCGAGGTGGCTTTCCGGGCACTCGGCGAGGG
>DASQMQ010000481.1:0-3972 GCA_035645455.1 Pseudonocardia sp. | reverse complement strand
GCACCCAACGTTGCCGAAACGCCCGAGGTCACACTCGATCAGCGTAACGCGGAGCGGTCTGCAGTAAGCGAATGGCGTAGTAACACTAGCGCGCAGTAGCAACACTCCTACGGGGCGTCAGCACAGCTCTGGAGGTGGGGAGCCCGTCCGGGCGCACCCTCGTGACACTCCGGCCCGGAACGCCGCCACCCCGGCCGCCGAGGGCGACCGGGGTGGCGGGGGCCGTGCGGCCGCGGGATCAGCGGACGTGGCGAGGGGGCGCGGCGGTGGGCCGCTCGGCTCCGGCCCCGGTGAGCGCCCGGACCTCCATCTCGGCGTGCCGGCGGTGCTCGCCCCGGTCGCGGCCGCCGACCAGGGTGCCCACCACGCCCAGCAGGAACGACAGCGGGATCGACACCAGGCCCGGGTTCGCCAGCGGGAACACGTCGAAGTCCAGGCCGCCCAGCATCGCGCCGGGGCGGCCGGACACCGCCGGGGAGAGCACGATCAGCAGCACGCACGAGCCGAGCCCGCCGTAGATGCTCCACAGCGCCCCGGTGGTGTTGAACCGCTTCCAGAACAGCGAGTACAGGATGGTGGGCAGGTTCGCCGAGGCCGCGACCGCGAAGGCCAGAGCCACCAGGAACGCCACGTTCTGGTTGCGGGCCAGGATGCCGGCGGCGATCGCGACGATGCCGACGACCAGCGCGGTGGTCCGGGCCACCCGCACCTCCCGGTCCGGCGACGCCGCCCCCCGCTTGATCACGTTGGCGTACACGTCGTGGGCGAAGGACGCGGACGCGGTGATCGTCAGCCCGGCCACCACCGCCAGGATGGTGGCGAACGCGACCGCGGCGATCAGCCCGAGCATGACCTCCCCGCCGAGCTGGTAGGCCAGCAGCGGGACCGCGGAGTTCGTGCCGCCCGGGGAGTCCACGATCCGCTGCACCCCACCGGGCACCAGCGCCGCCGCGCCGTAGCCCAGGACCAGGGTGAACAGGTAGAACACCCCGATCATCCAGATCGCCCAGACCACCGACCGGCGCGCCTCGTGGGCGTTGGGCACGGTGTAGAAGCGCATCAGGATGTGCGGCAGACCCGCGGTGCCCAGCACCAGGGCCAGCCCGAGGGACAAGAAGTCGATCTTCGACTGGAAGCTGGCGCCGTACTGCAGGCCGGGGATCAGCAGCCGCTCGCCGAGGTCGGTGGCGTCCAGCGCGCCCGGCTTGGTGACCGCCGGGTTCTGCTCGACCGCGCGGCCGAGCAGCGCGGAGAGGTTGAACCCGAAGTAGCCCATCACCCAGGTGGTCAGCACCGCCGCGCCGACCAGCAGCAGGGCGGCCTTGATGATCTGCACCCAGGTGGTGCCCTTCATCCCGCCGACCAGCACGTAGACGACCATCACCAGGCCGACCACGGCGATCGCGATGCTCTGGCCGAGGGCGTCGTCGTTGGGGATCTGCAGCAGCAGCGACACCAGCGCGCCCGCGCCGGCCATCTGGGCGAGCAGGTAGAAGAACGACACCACCAGCGTCGACGTGGCCGCGGCCGCCCGCACCGGACGCTGGCGCATCCGGAAGCTCAGCACGTCGCCCATGGTGAACCTGCCGGTGTTGCGCAGCAGCTCGGCGACCAGCAGCAGGGCCACCAGCCAGGCGACCAGGAAGCCGATCGAGTAGAGGAAGCCGTCGTAGCCGTTGACCGCGATCGCCCCGGCGATGCCGAGGAACGAGGCCGCGGACAGGTAGTCACCGGCGATGGCCACGCCGTTCTGCGGGCCGGTGAACGACCGGCCCGCGGCGTAGTAGTCCGAGGCACTGCGATTGCTCCGGCTGACCCGGAACACCACGACCAGCGTGACGAGCACGAAGACCGCGAAGATGGCCATGTTGAGGAACGGGCTGCCGACATCGGGCACGGCCCGGGACTGGGCGAGATCACTGGTCATGGGGTCACCTGGGTGGCTCGGGGGGTGGCGGCACGGTACTGCACCTGGGTGCCGCGACACGCGACCGCCCGGTGGAATCCGGACCCCCGTCCGATCCGCTGCCTGTCGGTGATCAGGCGGCTCCGGGCCGTGTCCGCACCAGTGCTGGCGACCCGGGCAACCCTGCCACCGAGGGCACCGAGGGGCCGCCGGAGTCACCCCTCGCAGATCGAGGTGGGCACCCCTCCCACCCCGCTGTCGGTGCCGGCCAGCACCCCGCCCGGCGGGCAGGGCGGGACCGCTCCGCCGCCGACGTCCGGGCGGTCGGAGACCACCCGCAGCTCGCCGGGGCCGGGCGGGACGTCCGGGCCGGGCGACCGGTCGGCGGGGAAGCCCGCGGCGACCAGCTCGGCACGGTGCAGGGCGTCCGCGCGCGGGGACCGGTCGGGTTCCGCCTCGGTCCGGGCCCACCCGGCCGGCTCCCCCACTCCCGCGGCCGACCGGGCCTGCTGAGCCCCGGGCAGCACGGCCGGGAGGACCGCCGCCAGCACCGTGGCGACCGCGACAGCCAGCACCGACGGCACCGCCCAGCGCCGGGCGACGGGCTCGTCGGCGAGCACTGCCACCCCGAGCGCGAGGACCGGCACGACCAGCACCGCGGCCGCGGCCCGATCCGGCCCGGGCACGAACAGCACCACCGCGAGCAGCAGCACGGCCGGCGACAGCACCGGCCGCAGCCAGCGCACCCACCACCAGCTCAGCCCGAGGACCACCGCGCCGAGCAGCGCGCAGCCGACCGCCCCGACGTCGCCGAGCAGCGGGCCGGCGACCCCGGCCAGCGGGCCGCCGCCGACGGCGAGCAGCGCCGTACCCGCGGCGAGCAGGCCCAGCCCCGCCCCGATGGCCCGGCGCACGGCGGACGGCAGGCCGCTGAGCACGCTGCGGTCCAGCACCGCGTGCGCCCCCAGGGCCAGCACGGCCGCGGCCAGGATCGGTGCGGTCAGCACCGCCACCACGGCGAGCACGGCCGCGACGGCGACCGGTCGCGGGCCGCGGCCCTGCATGCGCACCACCAGCCAGGCCGCCGCAGCCAGCCAGACGGCGGCCGGCGCGGCGGCGGTGACGCCGGCCTGCACCGCGACCGCCGGCGGCAGCGCGCCCACGACCAGCACGCCCGCTGCGGCAGCCGGAGGGGAGATGCCGAGACTGCGCAGGGTCGCCCAGAGCAGCAGCGCCACCACCACGCCCGCCGCCAGGCACGCCCACCGGGCCGCGTCGACCACCGCGACGCCGTCGGTCGGCAGCAACAGCTGGATCGCGGCGAGCTGGCGAGCGGCGAACTGGTCGGACAGCGGGAGCGCCTCGACCGGCCGGCCGCTGCGCACGGCGAACGCCGCACCCGCCAGCCGGGCCTCGCCGCTCGTCGCCACCGCCCGGCCGACGTCCAGCGCCGCGACGAGGTGGGCGAGCAGCACCGCGGCCCAGGCGGCGGGCGTGACGAGCGCGGTCAGCCCGGGACGCCCCACCCGGCCCACGAGCCCACCCGGGCGGGCCCTCGACGCGGCGACCCCGGAGTGCGGAGCCGAGGCGCCGATCGGTTCGGGCACAGCCGGGTCGGGCACAGCCGGGTCGGGCACAGCCGGGTCGGGCCCAGCCGGGTCGGGCACAGGCGGGTCGGGCACAGCCGGGTCGGGCGCTGCCGGGTCGGGCGCTGCCGGGTCGGGTGACGTCCCCGCGGCCGGACCATCGGTCGACGGCTGCGCTGCACCGGGCGCGGTGACCGGATCCGGATCGTCGAACCGCTCCCGCGGGACCGGTCGCGCGTCGACGGGCTCGGCACCCGGCTCCTCGGCTGTGCCGGCGAATCCGTTCGCGGGCAGGACGGTGTCGTCAGCCGGGTCGTCAGCCGGGTCGTCAGCCGGGTCTTCAGCCGGGTCGGGCCGGGCCCGGTCGCGCTCCGGACTCACCGGGCGGCGCTCAACCACCGGCCGTCCGGAGGCGGTCCCGGTGCCCGGGCGACCCGGTCTCCTCGGCACCGGCGGTCGGATCGGCGCCGTCCGGCTCCG
>DASQMQ010000480.1:0-3033 GCA_035645455.1 Pseudonocardia sp. | reverse complement strand
AACCGCAGCTCGCCCTGCAGCCAGCCCTGGGCGGGCGCGACCGCGAACAGCACCAGCGCGGCGATCGCGGTGGCCACCGCGACCGGCGGCTCGGCGAACGTGGCCACCACCGCCCCGGAAGCCACCGCGGCCACCGCGCCGGCGCCCAGCGAGACCAGCACCGCGAACGACATCCCGTCCCGGCGCCCGGGGCTGCGCCGGACGTGCCGGCGGACCAGGTCGGCCAGCGGCAGCGGCACCAGCGAGTGCGCCACGATCCCGACGATGCCCACGATCATCTGGGCGGCCGCGTAGTGGGTGTAGTCCGCGGTCGGCAGCAGGTGGGCCATGAGCAGCGTGCAGGCGTAGCTGAGCACGCCGACGAGGCCGGCCGAGACCGACAGCAGCACCCCGCTGCGGGCCACCCCGGCCGCCGGGTCGGACCCGGTGGACGCGGGGGCGACGTCCGCGCGCCGGTGCCGCCCGCGCCCCGGCGGCGCGGCCGCCAGATCGGCCGCGGCGGTCATCCGGCCCGCTCGATCCCGTCGTCGCGGACGCCCCGCAGGGTGTCCTGGGCGGGCTGGCCCCGGCGGACCACGTCCGGCATCCCCGACGGCCCGACCAGCAGGTCGAAGCGGTCGGCCAGGCGCACCCGGGCGTCGGTCACGCCGAGGCGGCGCAGCACCTCGCCGGCGTCGACCTCGTCGCAGCCGGTGAGCAGCAGGGTGACCCGGTCCTCGCGCGCGGTGATCTGGTCGGTCGGGCGCAGCGTCCAGCTGCTCGGGACCCAGCCGCGCGGCACCCGGACGTCGGCGACCACGCCGATGTCGGCGCGCGCTCCCCGGGCTCCGGCGTCGTCCTGCGGGGACGTGCCCAGCAGGACCCCGGCCAGCAGCTCGGCGCTGCGGTCCCAGCCGAACGAGCGGGCCCAGGCCTGGCACGCCTGGGTCAGTTCGCGGGTCCGGCCGTCGTCGGCCAGCTGGTGCAGCGCGTCGACCAGGGCGTCGCCGTAGGCGGCGGCGTCGGGGACCAGCCACCCGGTGCGCCCGGGGACGACCGAGTCGCGGACGCCGGGGACGTCCAGGGCGACGGCGGGCACCCCGTGCGCGGCCGCCTCCATGATCGACAGCCCCCAGCCCTCGGCGTCGGAGGTGCTGGTGGTCAGCCAGGCCCGCTCCAGCAGCCGGTCGCGCGCGGTGTCGGGCTGGAAGCCGTGGAAGGTGACCACCTCGGACAGCCCCAGCTCGGCGGCCAGGCCCTGCAGCCGGGCGCGCTCCGGGCCGTCGCCGACGATGTCCACCCGCAGCCGGGGCACCGCCGCGGCCACCGGCACCAGCTGACCCAGCAGCAGGTCCACCCGCTTGTGCGGGACCAGCCGGCTGACCACGGCGATGGTCGGGTCGGGGTCGCGCGGGGCGCGGATCGGCGGGGCCTGGTCGATGCCGTTGGGCACCACGTGGATGGGCCCGCGCAGGCGGAGCCGGCGGCGCACCCCCTCCCGGGTGGACGGCGACACCGCCACGACCGGTCGGCCGCGGTAGACCGCCCGGCTGACCGGGCCCTCCAGGAACCGGCCGACCGCGGCCAGCACCGGGCCGAACCGGGTGGCGAACTGCTCCTGGTGCACGTGGTGCACGACCTGCACCACCGGCACCTCGCGGGCGACGAACAGCGGGGCGAAGAACGGGATGCCGTTCTGGCAGTCGACCAGGTAGTCGATCCGGCCGACCCCGCGCAGCAGCTTGAGCGCGATCCGCGGGTAGAGGGTCAGGGCGCCGCCGGATCGCAGCACCGTGACCCCGTCGACGACCTCGCGGCTCGGGCAGCCGGGCGCCGCCGAGGTCAGCCAGGTGACCTCGGCGCCGGCCTGCGCCCAGCGCCGGGCGATGCGGTGCATGTACTGCTCCGCCCCGCCCGCCTGCGGGTGGCGCACGTCGCGCCAGTTGAGCACCAGGACCTTCTTCCCGACCAACCGGTCCAGCGTGGTCGGGGCGTCGGAGACGGTGGTGAGCCGCTCGGGGGTCGGGTCGGGGTCGGTGGTGGGGACCACCGCGAGCGGGCGGGCGAGCTCGGTCATCGGACTCCTCCATGCAGGGCCAGCACGGCCCGGAAGCTGGCGAGCCCGTCGCGGACGGGGTGGAAGGTCGAGCCGGCCCGATCGGTCCAGGCCACCGGCAGCTCGACGACCTCGCCGCCGTCGCGCTGGATGCGGGCCAACAGCTCGACGTCGAAGGCGAAGCCGGTGGTCCGGCAGCGCACGACCGCCGCGCGCACCGCGGCCCGCTGGAAGAACTTGAACCCGCACTGGGTGTCGGCGACGCCGGCGACCAGCGACCTGGACAGCGTGCGGAACACCTGCCCGCCGACCCGGCGGCCCAGCGGCTGGGAGTGCACGAAGCGTGCGCCGGGCGCGTGCCGGGAGGCGACCACCGCGGCCGCTCCGGCGTCCAGCGCGGCCATCGCGGCCGGCAGCGTCTCCAGCGGGGTGGCCAGGTCGGCGTCGAAGAAGCCGACCAGCGGGGCCCGGCCGTGCAGGATGCCCCGGCGGACCGCGGCGCCCTTGCCCGGCCGCGAGCAGCCGATCACCTCCACGGTGACCCGGCCGTCCGGCGGGGCGGTGCGCAGCACGGCCTCGGTGGCCGCCGCGGCGGTGCCGTCCACGCTGCCGTTGTCCACGACCACGATGCGGGTGCGCCACGGCTGCTCGCCCAGGAACCGCACGCTCTCGCGCAGGGTCTCCGGCAGCCGGGCGAACTCGTTGTAGGCGGGGATCACCACATCCAGATCCGCGAGTGGCCGCGGCCCCGTCCTGTCCTGCACACCCGTGATGTCCATACCAACCCCTCCGGTGCTGCCTGCACTACATCCTTCGTCCTAGTGGATATTAGGCCAAATGGAGGTTTACGCAACGTTGCGTATCGCAAAGTGGCCGGTGTTACAGACCGTGATAGCGGCAGGTGTCGACCTGGGGACGGAGCGTGGTCACTCCCTGTGACCATGCTCGCCTTACCCCGTTCGGCCTAGACCGCTGTGTACGGAGAGTACACAGCGGTC
>DASQMQ010000479.1:0-6001 GCA_035645455.1 Pseudonocardia sp. | reverse complement strand
CTTGGTCATGTTGTGCAAAGTCCACCATCGGGAGATCCATTCGACCGGCTGGGCGGTGCGGATCGCGGCGGACGGTGTTCCGGAGTTCGTCCCGCCGCGCTGGCTTGATCACCGGCAGAGACCTCGGCGCCGCCCGCGGGTCCCCGACCGCCGCGACCCCACCACCGCCCCACCTGCTCGGCCACCGGGCCGGCGGCCGCGGACGCCGGTCACCACCGCCGAACTCCTCCGCCTTGGCGCTGTACCCGGGCGCCACCACGAGACCGGACCGCCCTCCCGGGACTGACCGCTGCTCGTTGCGTGCCCGGCATCTCCGGGGTTCCGGCATGGGCTGCGAGCCGAGGCCGCAGTTCGCGATCAGGTGTGCACTTCCCAGTGACCCGGCGTCGCGACGGCGGTCCCGATCAAGGCGGTGCCCACGAACCCGGCCGGGTTCTGCTCTCGGAGTGGGGACGGGCCGTGATAGCCACTGCTCACCGCACCCACCCCACCCCGCTCCCGCCATCGGCGTCGTCGGAAGCCACCACCCGGCCCACACCTGCCCCTCGTCATCTCCGAGCTGGGCCCGGTCGGTCGAGAGTGTCGTTCGGCCGACCAGGTCGGACGAACGGCGCCCTCGCTCAACGGCGCCCCGGCAACCCGGCCGGGTGCTGCTCTGGGTGGACGGACGGCCGCTGCTCTCCGCACCCGCCCACCCCTCCTGCCATCGGCGCCGTCGTGGCCACCCCCCGCCCACACCCCCCGCCCTTGCCATCTCCCGAGCCACGCCCGGCTGGTCCGGACGGGCGGGCGAGAGTGCCGTTCGACCGACCAGACCGGACGAACGGTGCGCTCGCTCAGCGGCGCGGTCCGACGTGTCGGGCTGGACGGCCGGGCCCAGCCCGGTCTGAGGCTGCGTCGCTGGGCCGTGTTCCCCGGGTCGGTTCTGTCGCCGGCTGGGGTCGTCGCCCTGTTGGCGGGTCCGGTTCGATGTTCCGGTTCTGTTGCCGGACCGAGGCGCGGCCCTGTTGGTGGATCTGGCTCGTTCCGGTTCCGTCCTCCGGCCCGATGGTGCGGCGCGGTCGACAGTCGATCTGGTGGCTCGGTCTGTCGGGGTCAGTGGTGTCCGGTGTGCCGGACGATGGCCGCGACGACGGTGTCCCAGAGCTCGGGCGGGGGGACCTGGTGGCCCATGCCCGGCAGCGGGACCAGGGTGGCGTCCGGGATCTCGGCGGCCAGGGCCTCGCCGTGCGGGAACGGGAACAGGGGGTCGGCGCTGCCGTGCAGGACCAGTGCCGGCACGGCGATCTCCGCCATCCGGAACGGGACGCCGTCGCCGGTCAGCATCCAGTGGTTGGTGGTGGCCGCGGCCAGGTCGCTGGTCCGGTCGACGACCTCGCCGGCGATCCGGCGCATCCGCTCCGCGTCGAAGGCCCGCGGGCCGGCGAACGGGCGTTCGCCTTCCACCAGGTACTCGACGGCGGCGGCCCGGTCCGTCCAGTCCGGTGCGGGTGCGGGGTCGGTGAAGGTCGCGGCGACCTCCGGCTCGGGAGGTGGCAGGTCGGTCCGGTCCGCGCGCTCACCGGCCGGGCTGGTGGCGATCAGGGTGATGGTGCGCACCCGGTCCGGGTGCCGGACGGCCAGTTCCTGGGCGATGCCGCCGCCCATCGAGATCCCCACCAGGTGCGCCCGGTCCACGTCGAGGGCGTCCAGCACGCGCAGGGGATCGGTGGCCAGGTCCTCGCCGGTGTACCCGGGTGCGCCGGCCGGCCAGGTCTGCGACCGGCCGGTGTCGCGGTGGTCGTAGCGCACCACGAACCGGCCGGCCCCGGCCAGCCGGGCGCAGAACTCCGGCTCCCACCAGTCCATCGACGCGGTCGCGCCGGAGATCAGCAGCACCGCGGGGGAGGTGGGGTCGCCGACGGTGTCCACGCACAGCCGCACGCCGTCCACCGTCACCAGTTGTTCGGTCACGTCCCTCCGACCCGTCCGGGCCGGCGGACTCATCGGTCAGGAGCCGAACCAGCCCATCCGGCGGCTGATCTCCGCCGCCCCACCGACCAGCACCTCCACCCGCCCCGCCAGCTCGTCCGGGCCCAGCCGGTAGGACGGGCCGCTCAGGCTCAGCGCGGCGATCACCCGCCCGGCCCGGTCCAGCACCGGCGCGGCCGCGGCGTTCAGGCCGATCTCGTACTCCTCGCAGGCGATCGCGTAGCCGACCCGGCGGACCCGCTCCAGCTCCCGCTCCAGCGCCTTCGGGGTCAGCGTGTGCGTGGTCATCGGCTCGGTCCCGGACGCGGCCAGCACCTCGGTGCGCCGGGCCGGCGGCAGGTGGGCCAGCAGCACCTTCCCGCTGGACGTGCAGTGCAGCGGGGTGAGCCGGCCGACCCAGTTCTGGGTCGACACCGTCGCCGGGCCGAACGCCTGGTCGACGTTGACCGCGTAGTGCTCCTGCAGGATCGCCAGGTTGATGGTCTCGCCGAGCTCGCCGGCCAGCCGCTCGCACACCCCGTGGCCCTGCCGGGTCACGTCCAGCCGGTCCGACACCGCCCCGGCCAGCGGGATCAGCCCGAAGCCGAGGCGGTACTTGCCGCGGTCGCCGGTCTGCTCCACCAACCCGCGCCCCTCCAGCGCGCCGAGCAGCCGGAACGCGGTCGACTTGTGCACCTCGATCTCGGCGGCGACCTCGCTCACCCCGGCCTCGCCGCGCCGGGCGAGGATCTCCAGCACGGTGATCGCCCGGTCGACGGACTGGACGCCGCCGTCCCGCCCGGTCGTCGCGGTCCCCGGTGTGTTGCTCATGGCGGAACTATAAGTGGCTGGCCGAACACCGACCTTGACGATGTCCTGACGTAGGGGACGATCAGCGCGTGCCCAGCCTCTTTGTCGACGGAACGTGGACCTCGGGAACCGGTGGGAAGGCGGAGGTGATCAACCCGTTCGACGGGTCGGTCGTCGAGACCGTCGACCAGGCGGGCCCGGAGGACGTCGAGCGCGCGGTGGCCGCCGCGCGGACGGCGTTCGACACCGGGCCGTGGCGCGCCACGACCGCCGCCGAGCGGGGCGCCCTGCTCCACCGGGTCGCCGACCTGCTGGTCCGCGACAAGGAGCTGATCGCCCGCACGGAGACCCTGGACACCGGCAAGACGCTGGTGGAGGGCCGGATCGACGTCGACGACGTCACCGCCGTGTTCCGCTACTACGCCGACCTGATCGGCGCCGGGTCCGCCGGGCGGCTGGTCGACACCGGCCAGCCGGGCGTGGTGTCCCGGGTGGTGCACGAGCCGGTCGGGGTGTGCGTGCTGATCACGCCGTGGAACTACCCGCTGCTGCAGCTGTCCTGGAAGGTCGCCCCGGCGCTGGCCGCCGGCAACACCTGCGTGATCAAGCCCAGTGAGGTCACCCCGCTGACCAGCGTGCTGCTCGTGCGGCTGCTGGAGGAGGCCGGCGTGCCGCCCGGGGTGGTGAACATCCTGCTCGGCGACGGTCCCGGCGTCGGCGCCCCGCTCACCGCGCACGACGACGTCGACATGGTCAGCTTCACCGGCGGGCTGACCACCGGGCAGGCCATCATCCGGGCGTCGGCGGCCACGGTGAAGCGGGTCGCGGTCGAACTGGGCGGCAAGAACCCCAACGTCGTGTTCGCCGACGCGGACTTCGAGGCCGCCGTGGACTACGCGCTGACCGCGGTGTTCCTGCACTCCGGGCAGGTCTGCTCGGCCGGTGCCCGGCTGATCGTCGCTGACGCCCTGCACGACGACTTCGTCGCCGAACTGGCCCGCCGCGCCGAGCGCATCCGGTTCGGCAACGGCCTGACCGAGGGCGTCGAGTGCGGGCCGCTGGTCTCCGCCGAGCACCGGGCGAAGATCGAGGACTTCGTCGCCTCGGCGCGGGCCGAGGGGGCCACCCTGGTCACCGGCGGCGCCCGGCCCGACGACCCGCAACTGCAGGACGGCTTCTTCTACCGCCCGACGATCTTCACCGACGTCCGGCGGGACATGCGGGTGATCCGCGAGGAGACCTTCGGCCCGATCCTGACCGTGGAGCGGTTCGGCACCGAGGCGCAGGCGATCGAGCTGGCCAACGACACCGTGTACGGGCTGGCCGGCGCGGTCTGGACGTCCGACGCGGGCCGGGCCGAGCGGGTGGCCCGCGCGCTGCGCCACGGCACGGTGTGGATCAACGACTACCACCCGTACGTGCCGGGCGCGGAGTGGGGAGGCATGAAGCGGTCCGGGAACGGGCGCGAGCTCGGCCCGACCGGCCTGGCCGAGTACCAGGAGCACAAGCACATCTGGCACAACACCGCGCCGGCACCGATGGGGTGGTTCACCGCGGGCTGAGCGCGCCGGGACGGGGTGGCGGGAAGGGGTCCCTTCCGGTGCTGCCGGGGATGGCCGACCCGGTGGCGGTTCACGCCGGCGGTGGTGATCGCCCTGGGTGGCGCGGACGGGCGGTCGCGCCCGGGGGTGCGCTGAGCTGCCCGGCTGGGCGCTGCGGGACCCCGGGCCGGTGTGGTGGGGTGGTCGGCATGTTGCACGCGCGCCGTCGGGGGGCGCTGAAGGGCATCTACGAGATCACCGACGAGGCGGGGGCACCGGTCGCCACCTGGAGTCCGTGGGCGTGGCGCAGCGGCGGGGAGTTCGAGCTGGACGGCGCGGTGTACACGGTGCGGGCGACCGGGTGGGGCAAGCGCGAGGCCGAGATGGCCGACCAGCGCGGCGGGCTGCTGGCCCGGGCCGAGGGGGTGGGCCGCAAGCGCTGGACCGTCGAGGCCGGGGGCCGGGTCCACGAGTTCGAGCGGGCCTCGCTGTTCCGGATGGACCAGGTGCTGGTCCAGGGCGGTCGGCCGGTCGGCGGGGTGCGCAAGACCGGCAGGATGCGCTCGGGCGCCGACGCCGACCTGCCCGGCCTGCCGCTGCCGGTCGCCCTGTTCGCGCTGACCGTCGTGCTGATGCACTGGGCCCGGGCCGACGCCGCCTCCCGCTCGGCGAGCGCCAACGGTTCGTCCTAGCCGCTCGTCCGGCCCCGGGCGTGCTCGGCGGCGAACCGGTCCGGGCCGATCGCGGCGGTGATCCGGGCGGTGATCCGCTCGATGTCGCCGCGCTCGGCCGCGGGCAGCGGCAGCCCGACGCCCGCCCGGGCCGCGGCGGCCGCGCCGAGCAGCCGGGCGGCCTCGACGGGCCGACCCGCCAGTGATTCGGCGCCGGCCAGACCCTCCCAGGTCAGCGCGTGCGCTCGCGGGTCCGGCAGCGGTCGGGCGATCGCGCCGGCCCGGCGCTGCAGGGCGAGCGCGCCCTCGGCGTCGCCGCGCAGCTCGGCGATGAACCCGAGCTCGACCAGGATGAGGTAGTTGCCCGGCTCGTCGGGCAGGCCGCGCTGCCACTGCAGGACCTCGCGCAGCTGCCGTTCGGCGTCGTCCAGGTCGCCGGCCCGGCGGCCGCCCAGCGCCAGCCCGATCAGCGCGAAGACCCGCCCCGGGGCGAAGCCGTGCTCGACGGCGGTGTCCCGGGCGCGCTCGTGCAGCCGCCGGGCCCCGGCCAGGTCGCCGGTGAGCAGCGCGACCCGGCCGAGCCAGGACAGCTGGTAGCTGATCTCGGCCCGCAGCCCGAGCTCCTCGGCCGTGCGCAGCCCGGCCCGGTGCTGCTCGGCCGCGCGGCGGTAGTCACCGGCGATCTCGGCCAGCGAACCGAGCGCGAACGTGGCCTGCACCTGGCCCCAGCGGTCGCCGATCTCGGCGAACAGGGCGGCGGCCCGGGCGCCGTCGGCCGCGGCGTCGGCCGGCCGGCCGCGGCCCAGCGCCTGGGTGGACCGGTCGGCGAGGGCCGCGGCGACGATCCAGCGGTCGTCGAGCTCCGCGGCCGCGGCCAGGGCGACGGCGGTGTGCCGGGCCGCCGTCGACAGGTCGCCCATGGTGGTGAGGACGTAGCCGAGGAACCAGCGGGTGCGGGTGTCGGCCGACGGGTCGTCGCCGACCAGGTGCGGGTCGACGGCGTCGGGGGTGGCCGGGGCACCGTCCAGG